>NZ_JAJDMJ010000033.1:0-43293 GCF_020593585.1 Blautia sp. DFI.6.71 | reverse complement strand
AGTTTTTTGCACTTAGGACCATTTCACTTCAGTTCTTCTGGTACCTGTGCTAATCCCACTCCAAATAAAAAACAGGAGTTGAATTTTTATGCCTAAAAGAAATCCAAGACGTACAGATAAAGAATGGCTGGATCTGATCCAGGAATGCCGGTCCAGTGGCCTTTCTGATAAATGCTGGTGCCAGGAACATCATATCCATATAAGCAACTTTTATTATCAGATACGAAGAAAATGAAAGGAGAGGCTATGCACATCACACGTGCATAGCCTCAATCCATTCTTTCTCCCTGAATCCGGTAAGTACAAAGTCATCCCCGATCACCAGTGGTCGTTTCACCAGCATTCCGTCTGTGGCAAGAAGCTTCAGCTGTTCATCTTCAGACATATCTTTTAATTTATCTTTCAATCCCATTTCCTTATAGAGCATCCCACTTGTATTAAAGAATTTCTTCAGTGGAAGACCACTTTTGGTGTACCATTCTTTTAATTCTTCATAGGTAGGATTTTCTTCTTTAATAGCCCGTTCTTCATAACTGATATTGTGTTCATCCAGCCATTTCAGAGCTTTCATGCAGGTACTGCATTTGCGGTAAACTAAAACTTTCATAGATATTCTCCTCGTATAGATTTATCGTAACTATTTACAGGTAATTATTTCCTCTATTATTGTTCCAGATAGATATATCATAAATTGTAAAGGGCGATTTTGCAAGAGAATGTTATGGAAGAATTGTAAGGTTCAGGTTTTCATGTTAATATGTCCATATACAAAAGAAAAACAGTCTCAGTTCCCCGGAGAGGAGAAATCATGCGTGATGAGACGAAGATGGACGTATATACGTCCGGAGTGACTGGCGCGGAGTATGATGCAGGAATGAAACAACTTATGAGCAATAAGGAGATTATCATTCCCATTTTGCAGATGACAGTGCCGGAGTTTAAAACGTGCTCACAGGAAGAAATTCTACAGTGCTTAGACATTTCTTCTATTACAAAAGATGATTTCGTAAGTGATATACCAAATGTAGAAAAGGATCTGAGATTAACAAAAGAAGACAGTGAACTCTCATCTCTTGTGGAGAAACTGGTGAGGTTTGATATTCGGTTTAAAATAATAAATCCAAAGTTATCTACAGAGAAAATAAGAGTGAATTTACATATTGATATGGAAGCGCAGAAAAGCTACCGTCCAAGTAATCCGTCATACCCTATATTAAAACGTGCAGTATATTATGTGGCCAGAGACCTTTCATCTCAGTTAAGTACTATTACGCAGACTACAGATTATTCAAAGTTGGAAAAATGTTATTCCATATGGATCTGTGCGGAGGATGTGCCAAAGAAACTGCAGAATACATTGACGGAATACTCTTTTTCGAAGAAGGATATTATAGGGGTAGCAGATGAACCTGAGGAGGATTATGATCTCTTAACAGTAATTATAATCCGACTGGGAAAAGAAACAGAAGAAAAAGGAATATTTGATTATCTGAAAGGGCTTTTTACTGGTGATATAAAGAGAATACAAAGATATTCACATATAGAATGGTCAGAACCATTTCAGGAGGAGGCGAGCAAAATGACAGGATTTGGAGATATGATTTATGAAAGAGGAATACAGCAAGGCCGTCATGAGGGAATGATTCTGGGGGCTCTCATGAGTGGAAAAACTCCAGAAGAAGTTTCGAAGATGTTGAACTTGCCTCTGGAAGAAATAAAAAAAGTTCAGGAACAGCAGATGACTGTGAACAAGTAGTGAAAGTAAATTACAGATATAAAATTAATTGGGAACTGGGAGCATTAATCAAGCTAATCATAAAAGAGGCTATGCACATTATACGTGCATAGCTCCTTTTGCGTTGGTATTTATGTATTGTGAATATCTGCTGAAATCAATTTTCTGATTTTAATGCGTCTTCCAGAAATTTCACCGCATCTCTGACACAGTCATCACAGGAGCGGATTACCTTTCCGGTTTCCACACCCTTTAAGTCTTTACATATTACAGTTCCGTTCTGCTGTTTAAACTGATTCATGACAGAGCGGACAGTCTGAGAGGTTCCGGCTTTATCCTGGTTAACAAGTCCGGCTATGACTGCAGCACCGGAGATTGCTCCGCATGTACCGGCCATGGTGCCAAGACCTGCACCGAATCCCTGTGTGATCTTTTTGAGTGTATCCTCATCCATAGATGCCTCTTTACAGAAAGAACAGGCCACAGCCTGTGCACAGTTATAGCCGTTATGTTTCTTTTCTATTGCTTTTTCACATCTTAAATTTTCCATATATAAAATCCTCCTGTGTATAAATTTTAACCGAATCAAGTAAGTCCCCTGCTTGACTTGCGAAAAGCAATAAGCAGTGGGTGGGGACTTGAAGATATAGTTTATGATAGCACCTTGAACCTGTTTTTACAACCTTCACAAAAATTTTCAATTTACAAAGATTTTACTTTAGCGTGGTTTTACATTTAACTTTGGATTTCTATAATAGCACTTGTAAATGAGGCAACAAGTTATAAAACATAAAGATATTAAAAAGGAAATGAGCCTTTCACTTTATATTAAAAACATGGCTCATGGGAAGAGGAGAAAATTATCATGAAGAAAAAAATCGCAACAATCCTTACAGCAGCAGTTATCGGAGCAACAGCTTTCACAACAATCGTAAGTGCAGCAAGCGGAGACATCACAGTTGTATCCCGTGAGGATGGTTCCGGTACACGTGGAGCATTCGTAGAACTGTTTGGAATTGAAGAAGAAAAAGACGGTGAGAAAGTAGATATGACTACAGATGAAGCAAGTGTAACAAACAGCACATCTGTTATGATGACAACTGTTGCAGGTGATGAAAATGCAATCGGTTATATCTCACTTGGTTCTCTGGATGATACAGTAAAGGCAGTTAAGATCGACGGCGTAGAAGCTACTGTAGATAATGTTTCCAATGATTCTTACAAGATCGCACGTCCATTCAACATCCTTACATCTGATAAAGAAAGCGATGCAGCAAAGGATTTCGTAAACTACATTATGAGCTCTGACGGACAGAAGATCGTAGAGGACAACGGATATATCAAAGAAGCAGCAGATGCTAAGGCTTATGAAGCAGCAGACGGAGTTTCCGGTAAAGTAGTAGTTGCAGGTTCTTCTTCAGTAACACCGGTTATGGAGAAACTTGCAGAAGGCTATGAAGCAGTAAACAAAGACGTAACTGTAGAAGTTCAGCAGAGTGATTCCACAACAGGTGTAAACATGGCAGCAGAAGGAACAGCAGATATTGGTATGGCATCCCGTGACCTGAAGGATGAAGAGAAAGACCTTGGTCTTACAGCTACAGTTATCGCAAGAGATGGTATCGCAGTTATCGTAAACAAAGACAATGATGTTGATGAACTTACAAGCGATCAGGTAAAGGCTGTATACACAGGCGAGACTACTACATGGGAAGACCTTGCTAAATAATGTAACAGATTTAGTTTCAGAGCAGTTCGCCTGTGAATGAAATAATACAGCAGGCGGGCTGTTTGCATGTTGAAAATCATATTCTGAGAATTATTGCAAAAGTGACAGGTTATGATTTTTGATACAGGGAAAGAAAGGTGTAATGAATGAACCACTTTAAAGAAAAAGCAATGAAATGTGTATTTCTGATCGCAGCCTGTACTTCAGTGCTGGCAGTATTTCTGATCTGTGCATTTCTGTTTGCAAATGGTGTCCCGGCTATCGGGAAAATCGGTCCGCTGAAGTTCCTGCTGGGAACAAAGTGGAAGCCGTCAAATGATATTTTTGGAATCCTTCCAATGATCGTAGCAAGTGTCTATGTAACTGCAGGTGCCATTCTTCTGGGTGTGCCGATTGCGTTGTTTACTTCTGTTTTTATGGCACGTTACTGCCCGAAGAAAATTTACAGACCATTGAAATCAGGAATTGAACTGATGGCAGGTGTACCTTCTATTGTATATGGTTTCTTTGGACTGATTCTTATTGTTCCTCTGATCAGACAACTTTTCGGCGGAACAGGAACCAGTATGCTGGCAGCCTGTGTTCTGCTTGGAATGATGATCCTGCCGACTATCATCGGAGTTACGGAATCTGCGATCCGCAGCGTGCCTGAGAGCTATTATGAAGGTTCTCTTGCACTGGGAGCAACCAAGGAGAGAAGTATCTTCTGTGTAATGCTTCCGGCAGCAAAGTCAGGTATTCTGGCAGCTGTAGTGCTTGGAATCGGTCGTGCGATTGGTGAGACAATGGCAGTTGTAATGGTTGCAGGTAACCAGCCGAGAATGCCACAGGGAATCCTGAAAGGTGTCCGTACAATGACTGCAAATATCGTCACTGAGATGGGTTATGCAACAGGTCTTCACAGAGAAGCTCTGATTGCAACAGCAGTTGTGTTATTTATCTTTATCCTTATCATTAACCTGAGTCTTTCTTTACTGAACAGGAGGGCAGAACATGCAAATTGATACAGCAGCGGCAATTGATTTGTCCAAAGAAAAAAAGCAGAATGAGTCTTCTTTCTCAGATCAGATGAAGGCATATATTAAGCATCCGGGATCAGGTATTCTTGCATTGCTTACCCTTTTAGGTGCGGTCCTGACATTTGCATTACTGTTCTTCCTGATCGGATATATTCTGGTCAAGGGCGTACCGTATCTGTCAACAGACTTGTTCAGTTTAACTTATAATTCAGAGAATCTTTCCTTACTTCCTTCTCTGATCAACACATTCATCCTGACGGTTGTTTCACTTGTAATCGCAGCACCGCTGGGAATCTTTGCAGCCATCTATCTGGTAGAATATGCGAAAAAAGGAAGTAAGCTTGTAAATGTGATCCGTATTACAGCAGAAACACTTTCAGGAATTCCTTCTATTGTATATGGCCTTTTCGGTATGCTGTTTTTCGTAACAGCACTGCATTGGGGACTTTCTCTTCTGTCCGGTGCTTTCACACTGGTAATCATGATTCTTCCTCTGATCATGCGTACTGCGGAAGAAGCCCTGAAATCTGTTCCTGATTCTTATCGTGAAGCCAGCTTTGGACTGGGAGCAGGGAAACTTCGTACCATCTTCACCATTGTTCTGCCATCAGCAGTACCTGGTATTCTGGCAGGTGTGATCCTGGCCATCGGACGTGTGATCGGCGAAACAGCAGCCCTGATTTATACAGCAGGTACAGTTGCAGAGGTACCGAAGAACCTGATGGGTTCCGGACGTACTCTGGCACTTCATATGTATGTGCTGTCAGGTGAGGGCCTTCATATGAATCAGGCATCTGCGACAGCAGTTGTTATTCTGGCATTTGTTCTTGTAATTAATTTCCTGTCCGGAGCAGTTGCCAAACGAATTGCGAAAGGATAAGAAAAATGAGTGGGAATGAAAAAATAACAGTTGAAAATATGAACTTGCATTACGGAAAATTCCATGCGCTAAAGAATATAAACATGGCAATTCCGGAGAAAGAAATCACAGCTTTTATCGGACCGAGTGGCTGCGGTAAATCTACACTTCTGAAATCTTTAAACCGTATGAATGACCTTGTTGAGGGATGTGTGATCACCGGTAAGGTACAGCTTGACGGTGAAGATATTTACGGAGATATGGATGTGAATCTCCTGAGAAAAAGAGTGGGAATGGTATTCCAGAAGCCTAATCCTTTCCCTATGAGCATTTATGATAACATTGCATATGGACCGAGAACCCATGGAATCCGTTCCAAGTCTAAGCTGGACGATATTGTAGAAAAATCTCTCCGCGATGCGGCAATCTGGGATGAAGTAAAAGACAGATTAAAGAAAAGCGCACTGGGTATGTCCGGTGGTCAGCAACAGAGACTTTGCATTGCCAGAGCACTGGCAGTTCAGCCGGAGGTACTTCTGATGGATGAGCCTACATCCGCACTTGACCCTATCTCAACTTCCAAGATTGAGGAGCTGGCGATGGAGTTAAAGAAGGATTATACCATTGTTATGGTAACTCATAATATGCAGCAGGCTACACGTATTTCTGATAAAACAGCTTTCTTCCTTCTGGGAGAAGTAGTTGAGTTTGATGATACTGATAAACTGTTCTCTATGCCTTCTGACAAGCGTACAGAGGATTACATTACAGGAAGGTTTGGTTGATTATGTCAAAGTATTTCGAAAGACAACTGGAGGAACTGCACGTTCAGCTTATCACACTGGGAAGCTATTGTGAGAAAGCAATTTCATTCTCTGCAAAAGCAATCCAGAAGGTACAGAATGAAGAGATTGCCCGCCAGGTTTTTGAGACGGACAGAGATATTGATGCCAAAGAAAGAGAGATTGAGAATCTGTGCCTGAGTCTTCTGCTTCATCAGCACCCGGTTGCAAGAGATTTAAGAGAGATATCTGCAGCATTGAAGATGGTTTCTGATATGGAACGTATCGGTGACCAGGCAGCAGATATTGCAGATCTGTCTTTATATGTTGCAAAGAATACCACTGCGATCCCGGAGACTATCACACAGATGGCGGAAGATACTGTGCGTATGGTAACTGAGAGCGTGGATGCTTTTGTAAAGAGTGATCTGGAGCTGTGCAGAAATGTCATTGACAGAGATGATGTGGTGGATGATGCGTTTAACGAGATTAAAGAGAAGCTTGCAGATATGATCTACGGAGGAAATCTGGATGCCAAGACCGGACTGGATCTTCTTATGACTGCCAAGTATTTTGAACGTATCGGAGATCATGCAGTGAATATTGCTGAATGGGTAGAATATTCCATCACAGGACAGCACAGAAATAATGAGCATCAGGATTATCTGAATAATTAATTGAATAGAGAAAGTCTCTGATTTTGAATATAATTATTTGGAAGCAGGGCTTTTTATATCCGCAGGCGGGAACCGTTTGCGGATATTTGAGTTATTATATATCTCAATCGGAGACCGATATCTGCCTGAGGTATTAAATAAAAAGGGGAAGTGAAGAGAAGTGACAAAAAAAATCTTTAAATCTATAATGTTTGTATGTGCATTGGTTCTGACTGTGGGACTGGCTGCTGTAATGGGAATCCTTTACAGCAATTTTGACGGACAGATGCGCAAAGAGCTGTCTAAGGAAGCTGCTTATCTGGCATATGGTGTGGAGCAGCAGGGAACAGATTATCTGAAGAATGTAAAGGATAAGAGCTCAAGGATTACTTATATTAATAAGGATGGAACTGTGCTTTTTGATAATAAGGCTGATGCAGATGAAATGCAAAATCATAAGAACAGAACTGAATTTCAGAAAGCAGAGAAATATGGTGCAGGAGAATGTTCCAGGTATTCGGATACACTTTCTGAGAAAACAATTTATTATGCACTGCGTCTGAAGGATGGAACTGTGCTGAGAGTTTCAGGCACTCAGGATTCTGTGCTGGCACTGGTTGAAAATCTTCTTCTTCCCTTATGTGGACTCTTATTTCTGATGCTGATTCTATCAGGAATCATGGCATCTGTGATATCAAAAAGGATCGTAAAACCTGTGAATGAGCTGGATCTGGAGCATCCGGAGGAGAATAAGATTTACGAGGAGCTTTCTCCGCTTTTAGGTAAAATCCATAAACAGAACCGGCAAATCCAGAAGCAGCTGGAACTGGCAAAACAGCAGCAGGAAGAATTCTCTCTTATTACAGAAAATATGCAGGAAGGTCTGATCGTGATTGATAGGTATACCATGATTCTTTCTGCCAATTCCAGTGCATGGAATCTGTTCCGGGTAGATAAAGTATGTCAGGGAGAAAGTGTTTACTGTCTGGATCGTGCGGAAGATTTCAGACATGCGATCGAGCAGGTTCTCAGCGGAGAACATGCGGAACTGATATTGAAATTAAATGGAAGCGATATCCAGTTGATTGCCAATCCTGTGGTACGTGGACAAAAAACAGAAGGTGCTGTGATCCTGCTTGTGAATGTGACAGAGAAGCTTGAGAGGGAGAATCTGCGGAGAGAGTTTTCGGCAAATGTCTCTCATGAGCTGAAGACTCCTCTGACTTCTATTTCAGGATTTGCGGAGATCATGCAGGGCGGTCTGGTGAAATGTGAGGATATTCCCAAGTTTGCAGGGCGTATTTATAAGGAATCCCAGAGACTGCTTCAGCTGGTTGAGGATGTGATCCAGATTTCCCAGCTTGACGAGGAAAAAACATCCTACACCTGGGAACTGGTGGATGTTTATCAGGTTTGTAAGAATGCCTTTGAAAGTCTGAAGGAGAAAGCACAGAGCATGAATGTGCATCTTTATATCTGTGGGGACAGTATGAAGATGGAAGCAGTTCGGACACTTCTGGAAGAGGCAGTTTATAATGTCTGCGATAATGCCATTAAGTATAACCGAAATGATGGAAGTGTAAGCATTTTTCTGACTCAGACTGCACATGAGATACAGATTGTAGTCAAGGATACAGGTGTGGGAATTCCAAAGGAAGATCAGGATAGAGTTTTTGAGAGATTTTACAGAGTGGATAAAAGTCATTCCAAAGAGATTGGAGGTACCGGACTGGGACTTTCTATTGTGAAGCATGCGGTCAGCACTTTGAATGGAAGTATTGTGCTGAGAAGTGAAGAAGGAAGTGGAACGGAAATTACTATGAAATTTCTGAAAGTGCATAAGGAATAAAATAGAATAGATACAGAGGGGATGTCAGTTTGACAGCCCCTCTAAATTATACCGTAGAAAGAACCTTTTTATTTTTTTCGATATTCATTGGGGGTGCAGCCGACCACATCTTTAAACAGTTTGGAAAAGTAGGAATAATTTCCATAGCCGACTTTCAAAGCAACTGTTCCAACCGGGATGTCAGGGTTGAGCAGAAGCTCTTTTGCTTTTTCTAACCGATAGGTGGTGATGTAATTGATGATAGAGGTCTGCGTTTGTTTTTTGAAAAGTCGTGCCAGATAATCTGGATTGAGATAAACCATATCAGCCAGCATGGTACGTGAGATATCTTCGGAGTAGTGCTGATGGATATAGTTGAGTACAATATCAACGACGGAGTCTTTTTCGTTGACGAAGCTATTGTATTCTACGGCGCGTTGTATCAGATAGCGCAGATAATTAAACATATATGGTACAGCGTCCAGAGATTTTGTGATCAGTTCGTCTCTTTCTTCTGAAGAAAATAGAGTGTGTGCTTCGATTCCGTTTTTATGTAGATAGGAAAAAACAATTTGTTCGATATCAAGTCTCAGATGCAGAAGAAAATTTTTGGTGATACCACTGGCCTGAATGTATTTGGACAGGTAATTTTCGATATTCTGTAAAGCTGCGTCTGCCTGTTTTTGTTCCAGAAAAGTATTGATTACTTCCAGTGATGGAGGGATGTAGGAAGTTGTGCTGGGAACAAAATCTTGCAGAAAAAGTGGTTTATTTACGGAGTTAAGGTTGGATTCTCTCATTTCACGTAGTCTGGTAAGAGTTTCAGGCAGTTCTGTCAGGGAAACCTCTGGTGCAATGCCGCATGCAATTTCACAGTGCAGAAAACTCTGAAGATTTTTGAACAGTGTTAGTAGATTTTCTGTAAATGGCTGACGGATTTGTTCCAGTTGCAATCCAGAAAGTATGACAACGTATTCAAAGGTGTTCAGTATCACTATAGACTCATAGAGAATGCAGGATTTCTGAAAGGTTTCGGCTGTAATATTCTGGAAAGAAAAATCTACCATGGAAGACTCCATGGGCATTATCTGGCCGGAGAGTGGATAAAGCCGGAACAAAACAGGAATGAAGAGGTCATCTGCTGTATAGGAAAGATCTTTTTTTCTTAATTCTGTTTCAAGAAGAGAAGGTTCACGAAACAGAGTGGTGGCAAAAAGTTCTTTCCAGAATAAATCTACAATATAGCGGTAATTATCTTTCCATTTCTGACTGTCTGCTTTTGTCTGGGTGAGCGCAGCATTCTTTCTGACTTTAGAAACTGCTTTTTCCAGAATATGGGATAAAGTATCAAAGTCTATAGGTTTTAGCTGGTAATCGAGGGAGGACAGTTCGATAGCTTTTTTTGCGTAATCAAAATCCGCATAGCTGGTCAGGAAAATAAATTGTATTTCTTTTCCTGATTCCCGGACCCAGGAAAGAAGATCAAGACCAGAACCGCCGGGCATTTCGATATCGCAAACACAGATATCGATGGAGTTTTTTTCTATGATTTTCTGAGCTTGACGGATATTGAAAGCAGTGAGTACTTCTGTGACTGTTAGTTGCTCCCAGTTTATTTTTTTCTCAAGGGCCGCTACAACAAAGCGGTCATCATCAACTAATAATACGTTCATAAAACTTTCCTTTCATAAATTAGGCAGAGAATTGGATCAGACTGCAGGGAGAAGGATGGTTACGCAGGCACCCCCAGATGGGAGGTTTGAGAAAGTAATGACCGCTTCTCCCTGACCGTACAGCAGATTCAGACGTTGGATGGCATTGGTAATTCCAATACGGTGACCATTTTGAGGTTCCAGAGGAATAGCAGAATTTAGGGATTGCAGGATGTCTTCCGAGAATCCGCATCCAGTGTCCATGACCTGAATCTGAATATTTTCATGTGAATTTCCGCCGGCAGTCATCCAGGCGATGTCTGTGCGTATGATTATGGGTTCATCAAAAGTATTGGAGTGTTTGATGGCGTTTTCTATAAAGGTCTGGATCAGAATTGGTGGGATTCGTATGTTTTCTGTACCTTCTTCTGCGTGAATTTCATAGGAGAACGTATCTCCGTAACGCATCTTTTGGATTTCCATATAATTTTTTATATGTTCCAGTTCATTTTTTACAGGAACAAGATCCTGGGTGTTCTGGAAAATATATCGAAAATAGTTGGAAGTAATCATAGACATTTTCATGATCTCTTCGTAAAGCTGCGTCTGTGCCATACTGTAAATGGTATTCAGACAGTTCAGAAAAAAGTGAGGACGTATCTGTAGCTGAAGATAATTCATCATTGTTTTTTGTTTTTCCAGTTCTTTTTCGTAAATGTCAATTTTCAGTTTTTTGATCTGGCGCATCAGATTTTTGAACTGGGAGTTCGCCTGCTCAAGTTCGAGAAGATTGGTGTCTTTTAAATTGATGGTTTCTGCAGAATCATCCAGATGTGCCAGATTTTCTAAAAAGAGTTTGATCGGAGTCAGAACGTGTTTCTTCATATAGAAAATGGAAGTAAACAGGATAACTGCGACCAGAAGGACTGCCAGTGCAAGAATAAACTGAAGCAGGATTATTTTTTCATAAGCCCTGAATTTGCTGAGAATAATCTGAGGATAAAAAGCACCCATAATCAGAGCACCGCTGATAATCAGATTATTTCCCTTATTATAGGTCTCGTAAGAATCGGAATTGCTTTTTCTTGAAAATTCAATATGGTGTTGCTTCAGCAGTTCTTTATTAGTAAGTACGGTTCCGTTTTGCGAGGTAAGAGAAATGAAACCGTCTTTTTCTTTAATTATGTTTTTTAGTGGCTGAATGATATTGTCAGCAGGAATAAAACAGCAGGCGTAGTGGGAGCCTGTATGAAAGGATTTGTAAAAATATACGTTCTTTCCGAGCATTAGTACTTCCCAGGCATCCGTGTAGAAACTTGTTTTGGGCGCAGTTATTTTTTGGATCAGATGCTTGTTCAGCAGTACGAGCTGATTCTGAGTAAGTGTCTGAAAAATTTCTGTAGGACGATACATCCGTTCATTCTCTGAATTATATAGAAAAATCTGATATCCCTTTTCAAAAGATTCCAGAAAAATATCAATATTATTATGAACTCGTTCTGCGGATGAAATGAATTCCAGTTTGTCCTGTGTTTCCAACAGAGTATCTGCATCGTCATTTTCAGTCAGGAGCCGGATTAAATAGCGATTGATGGAAATATGTGCGGTGTCGATTTGCGAAGCATAAAGGGATGTTGTATCTTGCAGGGACTGAATACTTTGGGAACGCATGGAAAAAATGACAAAACAGCTGATCATGATATCCAGGATTACAACCGGAACCAGCAGAAAAAACAAAAATTTTATGACATGATCAATGGAGTATCCGGCAACACGATGTCTGGAATACATATAAATACCTCCTGAAATATTATAAAATCATTATGATGAAAACAATTATAACAAAAATCCGATAAAAAGATAACAATATTCCGACCTTTTGATACAACAAAAGAGACAAGCTATGAAAAAAGAAATCGGATTTCGGAAAGTGTGAGGTCGTTATTTTACTATTAAAATACTGGAAAATCTGTATAATGAGAAACATCAGACAGAGAGATGTATACATCAAAAAAAATTAAAAAGGAAAAGAATTGAGGTAAAAGGATGAATAAGAAAGTGATTGCAGCGGGAATGGCTATGGTACTGGCTTCTATGGGGCTGACTGCCTGTGGTGATTCCGGTTCAAAAGAGGCTAAAGATTCTTCTGATGAGACTTATACAGTTACAATGGCTTATATTGGAGATAAGGAGGAAGATACAGATCGCATCGAGAAGAAAATCAATGAGATTATGAAGAAAGATATCAATATGGAACTCGATATCGAACCGATCAGCTGGGGTGCCTATGCGGAAACAATGAAGCTGATTCTATCCGGTGGAGAAAAGATGGACATTGTACCAATCCTGGTGGAACAGGTTAATTCCATGGTGAATGCGAAGCAGGTTATTGACATGTCTGAATATATCGACAAATATGGCAATAATATTAAAGAACTGCTTGGTGATACTGCGAAAGCAGCAAATATCGGAAATTATGTATACGGTGTGACAACAGGACGCGAATGGTTCTGCCAGTCATCTGTTATTATGCGAAAAGATATTCTGGATGAGTGTGGAATTGATGTATCTTCTATCACAGATTATAAAGATTTGACTGACGTTTATGCAACTGTGAAAGAAAAATATCCAGATATGGTCATGATGGCAAGCAATAACAGTGCAACACCGGATACCAAATATGAAATGAATGATACACTTACTGATGGATTTGGTGTATTGATGGATCATGGTCAGGACACGACAGTTGTAGATTATTATGAGACAGATGAATATAAAGAGTTTGTAGAAACAATGTATGACTGGCAGCAAAAAGGTTATTTGTCCAAAGATGCTGCAACCACAACAGAGAGTGCGGAGAATCAGGTAAAAGCAGGTGCCGCTTTTTCTTACCTTGCACCAAACAAACCAGGATATGATACCCGTGCCGCTTTACTTTGCGGAACAGAGATGGAGATTGCTCCGATTTCCGAACCATGGGCTGGCACTGCACAAATTTCTTACCTGACTTATGGCATCAGTTCAAGTTCTGCTGATAAAGATAAAACAATGCAGTGTCTGGATTATTTATATGGAAATGCAGATATTCTGAACCTGTTGAACTGGGGGGAAGAAGGTGTTGATTACGAAGTTGTAGATGCTGAAAATAATATCATTAACTATCCGGATGGAAAAGATGACAGCAACACGTATCATCTGGCAGAAGGATGGCAGTTATTTGACCAGTTTAAAATGCATATCTGGGAGGGTGATTCACCAGATATCTGGGATGAAACAAAGGCACTGAATGAGAGTGCAATCAAATCAAAAGCATTCGGATTTACCTATGATTCTACAAGTGTTGCAAACGAACTGGCTGCACTGAGTAATGTAAAAGCAAAATATGCAGCTGCTCTTGGTTCTGGTACAGTAGATCCTGAAGAAACACTTCCGAAATTTATTGAGGAACTGAAGAAAGCAGGAATTGAGAAAGTGATCAGCACCAAACAGGAACAGCTGGACAAGTGGCTGGAAGAGAATAAATAACACAGACAGGGGATGCCGCTATGCATCCCCTGTTATATTCCAGATAATTGAAAGGAAAATTTATGAAAAAAGCAAAATTTAAAAGATGGGCACCGCTTTATCTGATGATGGCACCGGGGCTGATTTATCTTTTTATCAATAATTATATGCCGATGGCAGGACTTGTGGTTGCTTTCAAAAATTACAACGTGGTAGATGGAATCTTTGGCAGCCCATGGGCCGGTCTCAGCAATTTTACTTATCTGTTTAATGATGCGTGGACGATTACAAGAAATACGTTGCTTTATAATATTGTATTTATTATCATCAACCTGATTCTGGGAATTGCATTTGCCATCTTTATCTGTGATATTCGGAGCAAGGCATGCAAAACAATTTATCAAAGTGCAATTTTACTGCCGTTTCTTATGTCTATTGTAATTGTAAGTTATATCACTTTTGCCTTTTTCAGTGGGGACAATGGAATGCTGAATAAGACAATTCTTCCGTTTTTCGGGAAAGAAGCAATTAATTGGTATTCAGAATCCAAATATTGGCCTGTGATCCTGGTTATCGTAAATACATGGAAAGGTGTAGGATATGGATGCCTGATTTATATTTCCAGTATTTCCGGAATTGATCCTTCTTTTTATGAGGCTGCAGAACTGGATGGAGCTTCAAAGTGGAAACAGATCCGATACATTACACTTCCATCGATCATGCCGTCTGTAATCACTTTGACACTGTTAAACATTGGAAGAATTTTCTATTCTGATTTTGGATTATTCTATCAGGTTACACAAAATTCCGGTCAGCTTTATGATACCACCAATGTAATCGATACTTATGTATACAGGGCACTGCTTCAGTCCGGAAATATCGGAATGGCTTCAGCGGCAGGCTTTTATCAGTCCATTGTCGGATTTGCCTGTGTACTGCTGGCAAATGTGGTTGTGCGCAAATTAAGCCCTGAAAATGCAATGTTCTAGGAGGTAAAAAATGGTTAGAAGCAAAAGTGCAAAAAGATTTGAACGATTGGCACATACGGTCATGATACTGGTTACAATCTGTATTGTATTGCCGTTTATCTTGTTATTTATGTCATCTATTACCTCTGAAAGTGCTCTGGTTAGAGATGGATATTCCTTTTTTCCAAAAGAGTTCAGTATTCATGCCTATAAGTTTATCTGGGATAATGCTGCAAATGTATTCAGGGCATATGGAATTACAATACTGGTCACTGTAATAGGAACCAGTATTAATGTGGCAATGTCTGCATTGTTGGCGTATCCGCTTTCCCTGAAAAATCTTCCAGGAAAAAGAATCCTGAATTTCTACATATTTTTTACAATGTTATTTAATGGTGGACTGGTTCCTACATATCTCATGTATACAGGAATTTTCCATATCAATAACACACTGCTTGCATATATTGTGCCGGGACTTCTGATGAGTGCCATGAATGTTATGCTGATTCGTACATTCTTTGCAACCAGTATTCCGGATGCACTTTTTGAAGCAGCTCAGATTGACGGTGCAAGTCAATTCCAGATTTTTTTCAAAATTGTATTGCCACTGGGTAAACCCATTCTTATTGCCATGGGTCTGCTTTCCGGATTAGGATACTGGAATGACTGGACAAATGGTCTGTACTATATTAGAGATACGAAGTTATATGGCATTCAGAACCTTCTGAATAAGATGATTTCAGATTTGACAGCACTGACACAGAATGCTTCTGGTGCGTCAACTGTTGCAATTGCAGATATTCCATCTGCATCTGTCAGAATGGCAATAGCGTTTGTTGCAATGCTACCGATTTTATGCCTGTATCCGTTTTTACAGAGATATTTTACCAAAGGTATCGCGCTTGGTGCCGTAAAAGGCTGAAGATGTTTTGAAGGAAAGGTGGATTATTTTCCTGTAAATATTTAGTGTTTTCAGCAAAGATTTTTTCTGATAAGATGGGGAATAGAAAGTATTGGGGAAAAACGGTCGGAACGATCATTGCATCGCTTGAGAGATGTTGTTCTCAGAAAGAAAGGATAAAACATGAACGATTATAAATTGGATTTAGAGAAATATGCAACACTGGCGAGACAGGCAGCCGCAGAGGGATGTGTACTTCTGGAGAATGAGAAGCAGGCACTTCCTTTGAGAGAGGGAGAGAGTGTGGCTGTTTTTGGCCGCATGGCATTTCATTATTATAAAAGCGGACTTGGTTCCGGCGGTCTGGTGAATACGAGATATGTAGTGGGAATTCTGGATGCGCTGAAGGAGTGTAAAGAGATTCAACTGGATGAGAAACTGCTGGGTATTTATGCAAACTGGATTAAAGAGAATCCTTATGATGAAGGTCAGGGATGGGGTCGTGTTCCATGGTCTCAGAAAGAGATGGAAGTTACAGAGGAAATGCTGGACTGCGCACGTAGCAACGATGTTTCGCTTATTATTATAGGAAGAACTGCAGGTGAAGATCAGGATAATAATACGAATCCGGGAAGCTATTGTCTGACGGAGACGGAGGAGGATTTGATCTGCCGGGTCTGTGAGGTGAGTAAGTGCACAGTTGTGGTGCTGAATGTTGGAAATATTATTGATATGAGTTGGGTGGAGAAATATCATCCTCAGGCTGTGCTGTATGCATGGCAGGGTGGTCAGGAAGGTGGCAATGGTGTGGCTGATGTGCTGACCGGTAAAGTGTGTGCATGTGGGAAGCTGACAGATACCATTGCTGAGAGGATTGAGTATTATCCGTCTACGGAGAATTTTGGTGATCCATATAAGAATTATTATAAGGAAGATATTTATGTGGGTTATCGTTATTTTGAGACATTTGCGAAGGATAAGGTGCTGTATCCGTTTGGATATGGTTTGTCCTATACGAATTTTGAGACAAAGGCGGAGATTTTTAAGAATACTGAGGATGAACTCACAGTGGCTGCGACGGTTACCAATATCGGTGATGTGAGGGGCAAAGAGGTTGTACAGGTTTATGTAAAAGCACCGCAGGGTAAACTTGGAAATCCGGCAAGAAAGCTGATCGGATTTGCAAAAACCCGGGAACTGGCACCGGGTGAAAAAGAAGAACTTGTTATCATCATTCCCAAATATGATATGGCCTCTTATGATGACAGTGGAGTGACAGGACACAAATCCTGTTATGTTCTGGAAGAGGGAACTTATGAAATTTTTGCAGGCAGTGATGTAAGAAGTGCGAAATCAGCAGGAATTTACAAAGAAGAATTACGTGTAATAGAACAGTTACAGGAGGCATATGCACCGATTGAGAAATTCCGGAGAATGAAAGCCGTTCTGAGAGCGGATGGAACTTATCAGGCAGTAACAGAAGAGGTTCCTGTCCGCACAGCAGATCCACATAAACGCAGAGAGGAAAGAATGCCGAAGACTCTGGAGTATACGGGAGATAAAGGCTATAAGCTGGCAGATGTACTGGATAAAAAAGTTTCTATGGATGAGTTTGTGGCACAGATCAGTGAGGCGGATCTGATTGCCATGTTCCGCGGTGAAGGAATGTGCAGTCCAAAGGTCACTGCTGGAACTGCAGCTGCATTTGGCGGTGTGACAGAGTCTTTGAAGGCTCTTGGAATCCCGGTGGGATGCTGCGCGGATGGGCCGTCAGGGATTCGTATGGATTGCGGTACGAAAGCGTTTTCTCTGCCAAATGGAACTTTGCTGGGCTGTACTTTTAATACGGAGCTTGTGGGTGAGCTGTATGAAATGACAGGGAGGGAACTTCGACTAAATAAGATTGATTCCCTGCTGGGACCAGGTATGAATATTCACAGGAATCCACTGAATGGTCGAAATTTTGAATATATTTCTGAGGATCCGCTTCTCACAGGAAGAATTTGTGCGGCTCAGGTGAAGGCAATGGCTAAATCCGGAATTGGAAGTACGATTAAGCATTTCTGTGGAAATAATCAGGAAGTGGGACGAAGTACTTCTGATTCTGTTATGTCTGAGAGATGTCTGAGAGAAATCTATCTGAAGGGATTTGAGATTGCAGTAAAGGAGGGGGGTGCACGTTCTGTAATGACTACTTATGGAAGTGTAAATGGGCTCTGGACTGCAGGTAGCTATGATCTGTGTACAACCATTCTGAGAAAAGAGTGGGGATTTCAGGGTATTGTCATGACTGACTGGTGGGCGAAGTCCAATTATGAGGGTCATCAGGCAGAGGTAACTGCGAAAGCTCCTATGGTAGCTGCCCAGAATGATATTTATATGGTAGTGAGTGATGCGAAGTCCAATCCGGAGAATGACGATGTGGAGGAAATGCTTCATGCAGGAAAAATTACTGTGGGAGAATTGCAGAGGAATGCAGCCAATATCCTGGGATTTCTGTTAAAAAGTCCTTCTGTTTTATTGTTGACAGACAGAATATGTAAAGAAGAACTGGAGGCTATGAATACAAAGGAAGAGGACGATGTGGATGCCGGAAGTCTGGTAAGTATTGAAAGTGATTCGGTGACACAGAAAATTGTAATTGACGGTGCATTATTACATCCTGCAAAGGGAAAGGCAGATGTGATTGCTGTGACTAACGAGTTCATGGGTGATTTCACAATGAAGTTTACTTTGAAATCTGATCTTGGTGAGCTGGCTCAGCTTCCGGTTTCTGTATTTTTGGACAATATTCATAAGATGACTGTTTCAGTACAGGGAACCAATGGAAAATGGGTAGAAGAAAGCCGCATCCTGAATACGGGATTTGGTCATAATCACTATATCAAATTTTATTATGGTGCGGATAATCTTGAAATTAAAGAAATTGTGCTGATTCCGAATAGGTAAGACCAATTTTAGGAACGCTTGCAAAACTATATCCTTTATGGCATAATTATGAAAATACTCAGAACCTGCGAAAGATGAGTGATAATTGCTTTATAAAAGTGGTTATCTGTGGACTTTTTTAATGCGGAGCGGGCTGTTCAGAGGAAAAGTGTTACTGATGATTAGAACAGTGTTAAGAGTGATGAGGAAAAGATAATATGTCAGGTTTTACAAAGGAAATTATTGCAAAGACTTTTACAGAATTGCTGGATGAAAAGTCCATGTCTAAGATTACGGTGAAGGATATCGTGGAACGATGTGGTGTAAACAGAAATACTTTTTATTATCATTTTAAGGATATTCCGGATGTAGTGGAGTTTATTTTGAAAAAGAAGTGGGATGAGATTCTGGAACACCCACAGGACAGAGCCTCTATTCTGGAATGTATGGAAGAAATGGCAGATCTGGTGAGAAATAACAGAAAGGTTATGCTTAATGTTTACAGATCAGTGAAAAAAGATACGTTCCTTTTTTATATGAATGAGATTTCTAACTATATTATTATGGAATATTTTCGGAAAAATGCAGATCAGTTTGATCTTGATGAGGGAGAAATCCGGATTCTGATTCAATATTATAAGTGTCTGTTTATGGGATTTCTGATGGAGTGGCTGGATAATAATCTGAAATCTGATTTTGGAGAAGAAATGCGTCAGGCTTCCCGGCTTTTTGAAAAGCACCCGGAGCTACATGCGGTATTGAACAGATCAGAATAGAGTGAAAATACCTGTTGTTCCTGATATTTATTATAGCAATTCTCTTAAATGTATTATCTGAGAGAAGCGTTATAGGTAATTCCTTTAATTTTCATATTATACAAAATTAAGCTTATGTCTGTTTTTTGGACATGGGCTTTTTTTTGTCTATTTATTGTTAAAAAAATCACAGCTATAATAGCAGCCATAAAGAGATGAAAACAAGAGCCTGACAGTCACAGGTTCGGGTATATTTCAGAAGGGAGGAGCAATAGGATGGATGCACTGAAGCAGTTAAAATTAGCCAAGAATGGTTATATTATTATGTCTGTATTATTTATGGTTCTGGGTGCCTGTCTGATTATCTGGCCGGATTGTTCGATGGCAGTTTTCTGTACAGCAGTAGGGATTATGCTTATTGTATACGGATTGATAAAGATTCTGGGATATTTTTCCAGAGATATCTATTGTCTGGCATTTCAGTTTGATCTTGCCTTTGGAGTGCTGCTGGCAGCAGTAGGAATTATTATTATAGTACGCAGGAATGTAGTGGTGAATCTGATCTTTGGAATCTTTGGACTTCTGATCCTTGCGGATGCATTATTTAAAATTCAGATGTCGATAGATGCAAAGAAATTCGGGCTGAATCTCTGGTGGAGGATTCTCCTGGTAGCGATTCTGACAGGTGTTCTGGGATTTTTACTTTTGATAAGGCCGTTTGAGGCAGCAGAGATCATGATGATCCTGGTTGGTGTTTCGGTTCTGTTTGAGGGAATTCTGAATCTTTGTGTGGCGATTTACACTGTAAAAATTATTAAAAACCAGAAACAGGATATCATAGATATGGATGAATATTGATAAAATAATAAAAATATACCTGATACACAGGTGTTTATATATATCACATTACAACAAGGAGGAGCAATAACATGAAGTTAATGGACAAAGCAAAACAGGCTGCACTTGCAGCAGCAGTTAAAACAGGTCTGAGTTATCTGGAGAAGGACCCGGAAGTAAATATACCGAAACTGATGGAACTTGTAGATAAATTTGTACCGGATGGCTGGTATGAGTCACAGAGAAATGCAATCCGTAATGCGATTCAGGATAAGGACAGCAACTGGTATAAACTGATCCTGAGGATTTATGAGCTGGATCCGGGAGTACGTGAAGCATTCTTTACAAACTTTATTATCAATGCCAGCTTAAAGGGAAGTGCACTTCAGGAAGAAACAGCAGAAGAGAACAACTGTAATGTTCCATGGGCAATCCTTCTTGATCCTACAAGTGCCTGTAATCTGCACTGTACAGGATGCTGGGCAGCAGAGTATGGTCACAAACTGAATCTTGATTTTGACACCATCTGTTCTATTGTAGAGCAGGGCAGAAAAATGGGAACTTATATGTACATATATACAGGTGGTGAACCGCTGGTACGTAAGAAAGACCTGATGCGTATCTGCGAGAAATATCCGGACTGCGAGTTCCTTTCCTTTACAAATGGTACACTGATCGACGAAGAATTCTGCCAGGAAATGCTTCGTGTTAAGAACTTTGTTCCGGCAATCAGCCTGGAAGGTTCTGAGGAAGCAAACGACGGACGTCGTGGAGAAGGTGTATATCAGAAAGTTATGCATGCAATGGAACTTCTGAAAGCTCATAAACTTCCGTTTGGTGTATCTACCTGTTATACTTCTGCAAATGTGGACAGTGTAAGCAGCGAGGAATTTTTTGATCACATTATTGACTGTGGTGCATTATTTGTATGGTTTTTCCATTATATGCCGACAGGTAATGACGCTGTAGTAGAATTAATGCCGAATCCACAGCAGCGTGAGAAGATGTATCACAAGATCAGAGAGTACCGTTCTACAAAAGCTATTTTTGGAATGGATTTCCAGAATGATGCGCAGTATGTAGGAGGATGTATTGCAGGAGGAAGACGTTACCTTCATATCAATGCGAATGGTGATGTAGACCCATGTGTATTTATCCATTATTCTAATGCAAATATTTATGAAAATACTCTGCTGGAAGCATTGAAGAGTCCGATCTTCATGGCATATCATGACGGTCAGCCGTTTAATGAAAATATGCTTCGTCCATGCCCGATGCTTGAGAATCCGCAGAAGCTTCGTAAGATGGTTGAAGAATCCGGTGCGAAGTCTACAGATTTGCAATCACCGGAGTCTGTGGAGCATCTCTGTGCGAAGTGTGATGCTTATGCAGAGCATTGGGCACCGAAAGCAGAGGAATTATTTCCTGTAAAAAATAAGTAACTTAATAATAAGAAAAAATATTAACTCAAAATTTAGCCAAAGTTATCAGAGAAAGTTCCCTGTCCGGTCATCCCCTGTCCGGATGGGGAACTTTCTCGTCTTTGAAAGGGGACGCGCGAAGCCGCATCTCTCTTCGGGTTCAGTTCCGGGGGATAAGTAACTCTAAGGCTGGGAAAATCTGCTAAGGGCATGAAGAAAAATGCAAAACTCGCTCCGCCTCCGACTTCGCTCAGACAAGTTGCTATTTTTCTTCATAACGCAAATTTCCCCAGTCTAAGAGTTACTAATCCCCCTTCAAATTCACCCGAAGAGAGATGCGGCTTCGCGCTGTTGATTGGCTGTGAAAGGAAGTGTGTGAAGCATTTTATTGTTAAAAATAACTTGCCTGATAATTCAACATGTATTAAAGTTATATCAGATTTAGATGGGAGTTATATGTGGCGGAGATTTACAGGAGGAGTGAAATGTTAAAAACTTTTTTAGTAGAGGATGAAGTTGTGATCAGGGAGATGATTAAGAAGATGATTCCCTGGGAGCAGTATGGGTTTGAACTGGCAGGAGAAGCATCTGATGGGGAGATGGCACTGCCGTTGATATTAAAGAGCAAACCGGATCTTCTGATCACTGATATTAAGATGCCGTTTATGGATGGTCTGACATTATGTAAATTGGTGAAGAAGGAGTTGCCGGACATTAAGATTGTGATTCTTAGTGGCTATGATGACTTTAACTATGCGAAGCAGGCGATCAATATTGGTGTGGAGGATTATCTGCTGAAGCCAATTACTAAGAATGCATTTATTGAGCGTCTGGAGGAGATTCATAATCGTTATGAACATGAGAAGACGCAGAAGGAATATTATGAGAAATTCAAACTGGAGATGCAGGAGTATGAGAGGAATGCGAGCCGTGATTTCTTTGAATCTCTGGTGAGAGCGGACTTTGATCTGGAAGAGATTTATCGGAGAGCAGATCGTTTGAATCTTGATATTGTGGCAGAGGCTTATAATATTCTGATTTTTACACCGGATGCTTCAGACAGCAGTTATAATTCGTCGGAAGGATATTCAGACTGGGAGGCAGAAGTACATAAGAAGATTGAGAATTATTTCCTAAGTCATCCGGTTGCGATGCTTTTCAGACATCAGGTGTTCAGTTATGCGATTCTGGTCAAGGGGCAGCGAGATACGATAAAGAAGAATACATGCGAATGTGTGGAAGCAATTCAGAAGATCATGGAAGAAACCAGAGCAAATGTGGACTGGTTTGTGGCAGTCGGCGAGGAGGCAGACCGTCTGAGCAGAATTAAGCAGAGTTATCACACGGCTGCAAGAACTTATGCATTCCGTTATCTGTATGACGGGCATATCCTTTATTACAATATGCTTGAGCAGGTAAAGGAGAATTCAGCAGACACTTCAAAAACAGAAGCTGTTCAGCTTAAGAATGTGAATATCAATGCCCTGAATCCGGAAATCCTTCAGAAATTTTTAAGCAGTGGTCTGGAAGATGAAGTAGACAGTTTTGTCCATGATTATTTCCATGCTATTGGCAGGGAACCGATGGAATCACTGGTGTTCCGTAATTATGTGGTTTTGAATGTGCGTTTTTCTGTACTGTCATTTCTTAAGAAAATTGGATATGATGATACGGAATTGTCCAGAGAAGAGACAGATGATGTTGTGAAGAAGACAAGCCAGTCTACAGAAGCTTCTGTTGCATATGCAGAGGAAGTCCTGAAACGGGCCATTGCAATCCGTGATGAAAATGCAGGCAGTCAGAACAGAAGTGTGTTGAAGCAGGCAATAGATTTTATAGATGGACATTATATGGATGAAGAGATTTCTCTGAATAGAGTGGCGCATGTGGCGAATGTGAGTGCCAATCATTTCAGCGCGCTTTTCAGTCAGAATATGGGACAGACATTTATTGAGTATCTGACTTCGCTTCGCATGGACAAGGCAAAGGAGCTGCTTCGCTGTACTTCCAAACGTTCCAGTGAGATTGCAGGGGAAGTGGGATATAAGGATGCGCATTACTTCAGCTATCTTTTTAAGAAAACTCAGGGAATGACTCCGAGTGAGTATCGTAAGACGAGAGGAGAAGTCTGATTCATGAAGCAGAAACAGGAGAAGCTGGAAACAAAGATGAAGTGGATGCTTCTGAGCACTATGATCCCTATGACAATTCTGATCATAGTGCTTCTTGTTTTTTTCTGGCATTATACAAATGAATATAATCAGTTGTCTAATAATCTGGCGGTGAGTTCGGAATATAATGCAAACTATAGAAATTCCAATAATGATATGAGCTTTAAAGATGAAGTGGATATGGATATCTATTATGTGACTATCGGGCGAAAAGGTAAGGACGGGCTGCCGACAGAGCAGGTAGACAAGGCAATCAGTACTGTGGAGAGTCTGAAGAAAACCACATCAAAGAAGGAAAGCCTGCGTTCTCTGAAATATCTGACTAACTATCTGGAGAATCTTAAGAAACGGATGAATCAGCTTCTTGAGATAAAGAATTATCAGGAACGACAGGAATTTGTGGCAAATAATACAGAAATCCTGACCACGCTCTTTGAGAAAGAAATGCAGAATTATATTTATCAGGAGGCGACGGAACTGGTGCAGATAGAGTCTCAACTGGCTGGAAATGTACGTCTGACGATCATCACTATGTGTGCGGCGATTTTGGTTGCTACGGCTATTCTGTTGCGGCGTTCTTTCCGTCTGACATACAGCATTACCAAACCGATTTCTGAAATTCTCCATAATATTAAGAAGGTTGGAAAAGGAGAGTACAAAACTATTAATGTAGTATCTGCCGACAGTGTTGAAATCCAGGAGCTTGATGCCGGTACCAGAAAGATGGCAGGAAGGATTGAAGGGCTTCTTGAGAATGTGCGTAAGGAGCAGGAGGTACAGCATATGACGGAGCTGCAGCTGATCCAGGCACAGGTAAATCCGCATTTTCTGTATAATACACTGGACACTATTGTGTGGCTGGTGGAGGGTGGTATGCAGCAGGATGCAGTGGATATGATCACAAGTCTGTCTGTTTTTTTCCGCACTTCGCTTTCGAAGGGGAAGGATATCATTCCGCTGTCGGAAGAGAAACGCCACACATTGAGTTATCTGGAGATTCAGCAGTCAAGATACAGGGATATTATGGAATTTGAGATTAATATTCCGCCGGAACTGGATGAAGTGATGGTGCCGAAGCTTACTTTGCAGCCGTTAGCGGAGAATGCTCTTTATCATGGAATTAAGAATAAGCGTGGAAAAGGTAAGATTCTTATTGAAGGATTCAATCTGGGAGATGATATGATGCTGAGAGTGACTGACAATGGTCAGGGAATGACACCGGAACGTCTTTATGAAGTACAGGAAGCTATCCGCACCGGTGAACGTGCCGGGTTCGGACTTGCTGCGGTGTCAGAGAGAATTGCACTTTATTATGGTCCGGGTTATGGACTGAAGATTTCTTCTACAGAGGGAGAAGGTACGGTTATGGAAGTGTATATGGCGAAAAAAATTAACCTGGATAACAATTCAAGATAAACAAAGAAAAAGCTGCATGAAGTTAAGAATCTTAACAGATATGCAGCTTTTGTTATGTATTCAGGTGGATAAAGTCAATTATTTTATTGCTTATTCATATCTAATAACAGTTTTATGGCCTGCTGATAGAGACTTACGAAGGTCTGCCAAATAATGGAATGTATGAATTATGTCGACTAATGCTGAATTGTGCAAAGTGAATATAAAAGAAAGCTGATAATTTATTTCTATATTTATAATGCACAATAAAAAATCCAACTTCCGCAATAAAAAAATAAACTTTGTATAAATTATGAACAAAATATGATAGAAGAATAAACTTTTTGCGGAAAATATTCTATGGAATTTTCCTGGATTTTTACTATAATAAAGACATCTTAAATGAATCGGGAGGATTTACAAAATGAAGAAAAAAATCGTGTCAGCTTTATTAACAGCAACAATGGTATGCGGTATGAGCGTTGTTCCGGCAGTGGGTGTAGCAGCAGCGGACGACACAATCACAGTTGGTTTCTCACAGGTAGGTGCTGAATCTGACTGGCGTACAGCTAATACAGAATCCATGAAATCCACATTCAGCGAAGAGAACGGATATGAATTAATCTTCGACGATGCACAGCAGAAACAGGAAAACCAGTTAACAGCAATCCGTAACTTCATCCAGCAGGAAGTTGATTACATTCTTTTAGCTCCTGTAACAGAGACAGGTTGGGATACAGTTCTCCAGGAAGCTAAAGATGCTGATATTCCTGTAATCATCGTAGACCGTATGGTTGATGTATCTGATGACAGCTTATATACAACATGGATCGGAACTGACTCCTTACTCGAAGGAAGAAAAGCAGCTGAATGGCTGAATGCATACACAACAGCTAAGGGAATCGATGCAAAAGATGTTAACATCGTTGATATCCAGGGTACAATCGGATCTACAGCTCAGATTGGACGTTCTAAAGGCCTTGAAGAAGGTGTTGACAACTATGGATGGAACTTACTTGCTCAGCAGTCCGGTGAATTCACACAGGCTAAAGGACAGGAAGTTATGGAGTCCATGCTGAAACAGTATGACAATATTAATGTTGTATACTGCGAGAACGATAACGAAGCATTCGGTGCTATCGATGCTATCGAAGCAGCTGGTAAAACAGTAGGATCTGATATCGCAAACGGTGAAATCATGGTTATGTCTTTTGATACAACAAATGCTGGTTTAACAGATACATTGGCCGGCAAGATCGCATGCGATGTTGAGTGTAACCCATTACACGGACCACGTGCAGAAGAACTGATCAAAGCTCTTGAAGCTGGTGAAGAAGTTGAAAAACTGAACTATGTAGATGAAGAAATCTTTGCTACAGATGATACAGTTGATAAAGTTAAAGCTGTAAACAGTCTTGATGAAGAGGGCGAATATGACGTAACACCTATCACACAGGAAATTATTGACGGACGTGCATACTAATTTTTGACAACATATAATAGACGTGTAATAGAAGAAATATAAACAATCCGGAGCGTGGTTCATAATTCGGAGAAACCCGGATTTATGAATCACGCTCTCTTTATGCCGAAATGATTTACAGATACCCGCTTTACTGAAGCTTTTCAGTAAATGAGGGGTAAACCAGTTTAGAAAGCAGGTGGAAAGAATATGGAACAAAATGTAGTATTGGAAATGCGTGATATCAGCAAAAACTTTACAGGAGTCCGTGCCCTTTCCCATGTGGACTTTACCCTTCGAAAGGGCGAAATCCACGCACTGATGGGGGAGAATGGTGCAGGTAAATCAACACTGATTAAGGTGCTGACCGGTGTACATGAATTTGAAAGTGGAACAATTCATATGGCTGGAAACAGTAATGCCATTATTAACCACTCGCCTCAGGAAGCGCAGGCAAATGGTATCAGTACAGTATATCAGGAGGTAAACCTTTGTCCCAACCTGACTGTAGCTGAGAACCTTTTTATTGGCAGAGAACCGAGAAAGATGGGAATGATTGATTGGAAGCAGATGAATGAGCGCTCAGGAAAACTTCTTGAGAGCCTGGACATTCATGTGCCGCCAACACAGATGCTGGAGGAATGTTCCATTGCGATTCAGCAGATGATCGCAATTGCCCGTGCAGTGGACATGAAGTGCCAGGTACTGATTCTCGATGAACCGACATCTTCACTGGATGATGATGAAGTTGAAAAGCTGTTTGTACTTATGAGAAGACTTCGTGACGAAGGTGTAGGTATTATCTTTGTTACGCATTTCCTTGAGCAGGTATATGCAGTCTGCGACAGGATTACAGTTCTTCGTAATGGTGAACTTGTTGGGGAATATGAGACGAAAGATCTTCCGAGAGTAATGCTGGTTGCCAAGATGATGGGTAAGGATTTTGATGATCTTGCGGATATTAAAGGCGATCATAAAGACAAGAGAATCACAGATGCAGAACCTGTAATCGAAGCAAAAGGATTATCTCATAAGGGAACGATCAAACCGTTTGATATTACCATCAATAAAGGTGAGGTTATTGGTCTTACCGGACTTCTGGGTTCCGGACGTTCTGAATTGGTTCGTGCAATTTATGGGGCGGATAAAGCTGATACAGGAACTTTAAAAGTAAAGGGAAAAGAAGTAAAGATCAATACTCCGCTGGATGCCATGAAACTTGGTATGGCATATCTTCCGGAAGACAGAAAGGCAGAAGGTATTATTGCAGATCTTTCTGTAAGAGAAAATATTATTATAGCGCTCCAGGCTAAACGCGGTATGTTCCATCCATTAAGCAAGAAAGAAATGGAGGATGCTGCTGATAAGTATATTAAATTACTGCAGATTAAGACAGCAAGTCGTGAAACCCCGATTAAGAGTCTGTCCGGTGGTAACCAGCAGAAGGTTATCCTTGGAAGATGGCTTCTGACTAATCCGGATTATCTGATTCTGGATGAGCCGACCAGAGGTATTGATATCGGTACTAAGACAGAGATTCAGAAACTGGTTCTTGATCTTGCGGATCAGGGAATGGCAGTTACATTTATCTCCTCAGAGGTTGAGGAAATGCTCCGTACCTGCTCCCGTATGGCAGTTCTTCGTGATGGCCAGAAGGTAGGGGAGCTGGAAGAGGATGAACTTTCCCAGAGCGGAGTTATGAAAGCTATTGCCGGAGGTGACGATAAATAATGAATAAGAGTAAATTAAAGAAAATAACAAGTGCACGTCTGTTTCTTCCTATTGTGTGTCTGATCGCAGTACTTTTGCTGAATGTGATCAGAACACCGGATTTCTTTAATGTATCAATCCGAAACGGTGTACTCTATGGTTACATTGTTGATGTTATTAACCGTGCTTCAGAGTTGGTTATCCTTGCAATCGGTATGACACTGGTAACAGCAGCTTCCGGTGGACAGGATATCAGTGTTGGTGCAATCATGGCAGTTGCAGCGGCTGTCTGCTGTCAGATTCTTTCCGGCGGACAGGTTTCTGTAAATGATTACCAGAATCCTGTGATCCTGGCTGTTATCGCAACACTTCTTGCATCTGCATTATGTGGTGCATTTAATGGATTTCTGGTTTCCAAGCTGAATATTCAGCCAATGGTTGCAACTCTGATCCTTTACACAGCCGGTCGTGGTATTGCTCAGCTGATCACAAACGGACAGATTACTTATATTCGTGTGGATTCCTTTAAGATGGCTGGTGGATATATTGGAAAATGCCCGATTCCTACACCTATTTTCTTTGCAATCATTACAGTTGTTATTGTGTACCTGATTTTGAAGAAGACTGCTCTTGGGCTTTACATTGAAAGTGTTGGTATCAATGGAAAGGCAGCTCGTCTTGTGGGATTAAATTCTACGATGATTAAATTCCTTACCTATGTTATCTGTGGTGTACTGGCTGGTATTGCCGGTATTGTGGCATCCAGCCGTATCTACTCTGCAGATGCAAACAACATTGGTCTTAACCTGGAAATGGATGCCATCCTTGCAGTTGCGCTTGGCGGAAACTTCCTTGGTGGTGGTAAATTCAGCCTGATCGGTTCCGTAATCGGTGCCTACACTATTCAGGCTCTGACCACAACACTCTATGCGATGAACGTAAAAGCAGACCAGCTTCCTGTTTATAAGGCAATCGTAGTTGTTATCATCGTTACACTGCAGAGTGATGTATTTAAGAAATATATTGCCAACTTAAAGGCTAAAAGAAGTGTGGCAGCAGAAGGAGGTCAGAAGTAATGAAAGCAAATGTACAGAAAAAGAAAATAACGGGAAATGGCTTCCTGCTTCTGATCACAATCGCATTATTTGTAGTAATGTATGTTGCAGGTATGATTGTTTTTGCTGATAAAGGTTTTGCAAAACCTCAGATGTTTCTGAACCTGTTTGTATCTAATGCGGGTCTTCTGGTTATTGCGTGTGGTCTTACAATCGTTATGATCACCGGTGGTATTGATATTTCCGTAGGTTCTGTTACTGCACTTGTATGTATGGTTCTTGCAGACCTTATGGAGAACAAAGGTGTGAACGCATATGCAGCAGTTTTAGTTGCACTGCTTATTGGTGTTGCTTTTGGTATTGTTCAGGGATTCCTGGTAGCTTATCTGGATATCCAGCCATTCATCGTTACTCTGGCAGGTATGTTCTTCGGACGTGGTCTGACAGCTATCATCAGTACTGATATGATTTCTATCAAGAATGAGTTATTCCTGAAATGGGCAAATTACCGTTTCTATATGCCTTTTGGTTCAACCAGTAAGAAGGGTAAATTTATTCCGGCTTATATTCCGCCGACAGTTGTGATTGCTCTGATTGTTGTAATTCTGATCGCGGTTCTTCTGAAATATCGTAAGTTTGGACGTAAGCTTTATGCGATCGGCGGTAGCCGTCAGAGTGCATTAATGATGGGTCTGAATGTTAAGAAAACTATTTTTAATGCTTATGTTCTGGATGGTTTTCTTGCAGGCCTTGGTGGCTTCCTGTTCTGTTTGAACAGTTGTGCAGGTTTCGTTGAGCAGGCAAAGGGTCTTGAGATGGATGCAATTTCATCAGCGGTTATTGGTGGTACGCTTCTTTCAGGTGGTGTTGGTACTCCGATTGGTACTTTGTTTGGTGTGTTGATTAAGGGTACGATTTCCAGTTTGATTACTACTCAGGGTACTTTGTCAAGCTGGTGGACAAGAATTATTCTTTCTGCGTTGCTTTGTTTCTTTATTGTTATTCAGTCTGTTGTGGCTTCTATGAAGAAGAAAGCGAAATAAGTGGTTGTATTATGAAACAAGCTGAGACTTTTGGGAGTCTTGGCTTGTTTTTTTTGTAGAGGGACGCGCGAAACAGCATCTCTCTGTGGGTTCAGTTCCGGGGGCTAAGTAACTCTAAGGTGGAGGAAATCCGCTAAAAGCATGAAGAAAAACGCAAAACTCGCTCCGTTGCAAACTTCGCTCAGACAGGTTGCTGTTTTTCTTCATAACGCGGATTTTCTCCGCCTAAGAGTTACTTAGCCCCCTCCAGATTCACCCACAGAGAGATGCTGTTTCGCGCTGGGTACTGGCAACGATTTAGAGCGAAGCAAGTAAATTTCTGATAAACTGTGGAGAAGATATTGGGGTATGGGCAGGTTGCGAAGAGGATGATGTTATTAACTTGAACGTGAGTATCGATACTTTATTATTATTGTTCGCTAGTAATATCCTGCGAAGCGTGTTATTGAGAACGGAGTGAACAGTAATGCTTTATTTGTTTATAACTGTGAATTATGATGGTTTGCTTGCCATGGGGGGAGTTTTATTTTATACTTTAAGCAATGAATGATGTTAAGGTTAAAGGGGATTTTGATCTTGATATTATTGAAATTATGTGAGAAATGTGGCTTTACTAATGGTTGGATATGTAGTACAATCGTAACTTATTATGCGTTTATTTTAGGAGGATTATTATACAATGTGGATTGCAGATGGATGGAAAGATTATGAGGTTATTGATACTTCCTGTGGGGAGAAGCTGGAGCGTTGGGGGGATTATCTTCTGGTGAGGCCGGATCCGCAGGTTATATGGGATACGCCGAAGGTGAATAAGGGCTGGAAGCATATGAACGGGCATTATCACAGAAGTAAGAAGGGCGGCGGTGAATGGGAGTTTTTTGATCTGCCCGAGCAGTGGGATATTCATTATAAGGGACTTACCTTTAATTTGAAACCTTTTAGTTTTAAGCATACCGGGCTTTTTCCGGAGCAGGCGGTGAATTGGGACTGGTTTGGCAATAAGATCCGCAATGCGGGACGTCCGGTGAAGGTGTTGAATCTTTTTGCATATACAGGTGGTGCGACTCTGGCGGCAGCGGCTGCGGGAGCTTCTGTTACTCATGTGGATGCTTCTAAGGGTATGGTTACCTGGGCAAAGGAGAATGCGGTTGCTTCCGGTCTGGGAGATGCTCCGATCCGCTGGCTGGTGGATGACTGTGTGAAGTTTGTTGAGCGTGAGATTCGCAGAGGGAATCATTATGATGCGATCATTATGGATCCGCCTTCTTATGGACGTGGACCGAAGGGGGAGATCTGGAAGATTGAGGATTGTATCCATGACCTGATTAAGTTGTGTACAAAGATTCTCAGTGATGAGCCTTTGTTTTTCCTGATAAATTCTTATACAACAGGTCTGGCACCGGCAGTTCTTACTTATATGTTGTCTACTGAATTGAAAAAGTTCGGCGGGCATGTGGACTCTCAGGAGATCGGGCTTCCGGTAAGCTCTAACGGACTGGTTCTTCCATGTGGTGCTTCTGGAAGATGGGAGGCGTAGAAAGGTTTCCTTTTGTTTGTCATTGACGGAAAACTGCTTTTTAGCCGAATCAGTTAAGTCTCCTGCAAAGATTGTGAAAAGCAATTTCACATGAGTTCAATTTGAACTGTTTGGCGAGATGGGAGGAAACGTGATTATGAAGGAACTTAATTTAAAACATGAAGCCAAGCGTTACGGCTGTGCGGTTCTGGCTGCAACGATCATGGCGTTGAATATTAAGACATTTGTTCGTGCAGGCGGTCTTTTTCCGGGAGGATTTACAGGACTTACTCTGCTGATCCAGAACATTTTTCAGACATTTATGGGGATTGCAGTTCCATATACGCTGATTAATGTACTGCTGAACTCTATTCCTGTATTTATTGGTCTGAAATTTATCGGAAAGAAATTTACGATAAGTTCTGTCTGTGTGATCGTGCTTTCTGGTCTGCTTACGGATATTATTCCCAGTCAGCCGATCACTTATGATACATTGCTGATCAGTATCTTTGGCGGTTTGATCAATGGCTTCTGTATCAGTCTCTGTCTGATCGGTAATACCAGTACAGGTGGAACGGACTTTATTGCGATTTATTTTTCCGAGAAAAATGGCAGGGATATCTGGAATTATATCCTGTGTGGAAATGCAGTGATCCTGACAGTGGCAGGTTTGCTTTTTGGATGGGACAGGGCACTTTACTCTATTATCTTTCAGTTTACCTCTACTCAGGTGATTCAGATGCTGCATCAGAGATATAAGAAGCATACGCTGTTTATTATCACGAAGGAGCCGTATCAGATTTATGAGGAGATTTTCAAACTTACCAATCATACGGCGACACGTTTTGAAGGTACCGGATGTTACACAGACGAGAAGACCAGTATGATCTATTCTGTAGTCTCTACAGAAGAAGCAAAATATCTGGTAAAGAAGGTACATGAGATCGATCCGAAGGCTTTTGTAAATATTATCAAAACCGATTACATAAATGGAAGATTTTACCAGAAAACAGATTATTAATTACTTGTATTCCCTTTCTGTGAGCGTATAATACAAGGTACAGGGAATTCTGTTCGTTCACGGGACTTTACTTAAGATTGGATGAACAGTAACCGGCACACAAGGAGGGTGATATATATGGGTAATGCAACAGAAAGCACACTTCCTCACGGCAATACCTCAGGCTATGACCGCAAAGCCTGCAGGACATGCGCCTGTTCCACCTGTTATGAGCAGGAGTTCTGCGACAGATGCAGTTCCTGTCAGAATCAGTCACGGAAATTAAACAGGTGCAATGCTTACGAGGGGGCATATAACTATTAACCTCAACATATCCCTATCTGCTGCAAAATAATAAACAGTGGATGGGGATTTCTTTATAAAAAACAGTTATTATATTATAAGTATAAGCAATGTTTTTCTATAGCAAGCCTCTTAATCAATATGCATTATTTACGAGGGTTGCTATAAGTTTACAGATTCATAAGATGTATCTGATATAATAATTCTGTTACTTACTGATATAAACTTTCCGTAAGTTCTTTTGCTGATGAACTTTGCTATAGAATTTTTTTGGGGATGGCAGAATGTTGAATGGTTACAAAAGAACAATTATTTACAGGAGAAGAAAAAATATGATCGTATATCACTATTGCAGTTTAGAATCATTGAATTCTATTTTGAAAAATCGTTCCCTCCGTCTGACAAATATCCTGAAATCCAATGATTCCATGGAGATCAGCTGGATCTGCAGGTATTATGACGCAGAATTTAAAAGAGCTTATGAAAATGCTTCAGATTTATTCAGATCAAAGATTTCATCAGAGAGATTGATGGGATATGTGAAACTGTTTACAGATGAATTTTTCAATGAAAATCATGCAGACTTCAGATATTATGTAACCTGTTTTTCGTATCAGAATGATCTGCTTAGTCAGTGGCGGGGATATGCGGATGACGGGCGCGGAGCTGCCATCGGATTTGACCTGGATGTATTAGAAGAAGTTGTAACGGTTTCTCCGGAGATTTCAAAGCCGTCAATTGTGTCATTACATAAGATCAGTTATTCTGAAACAGAGCAGAGAGAAGTTGTACATCAGATAGTGCATGAATTGGTTGATGAAATCGAGAAGATATTACAGAAAGAAGAACAATGTCGGGAAAGCATTGAGGAGAAGCAGGATTATGAGATAGAAGTACTGGATAAAGTCATGAACTGTTTTGAGAAAAAGTTTTTGAAATTATTTCAGGAATCTGTTTACATGAAAAATCCGTTTTTCAGAGAGGAAAGCGAAATCCGATTGTGCGAGTTTTCGCCGAAACAGTTTCTGATGGGAAGAGAAGTTGAACTTTCTCTCGGTGCACGTTTATATAACTATTCCTACTATGTAAAAGAAAGTCAGCTGATATCTTATGTGGATTTTGATTTTTCAGATTGCCTTGACCAGCTGATAAAGGAACTCGTTATAGGGCCAAAGTGTCTGATGTCAGAGAGAGACATGGAATATTATCTGACAACGCTCGGTCTGTCGAATTGTCGGGTAAAGAAATCGCATGGGACATATCGGTAATATATTTATAGCAATTCCCTTATATGGGCATATCAGACATCATGGAAAGGCAGATGAAAGACATGAAAAGAAAATTACCATTCAGAAAAGTGGCGGTATTTCTGATACTGGCATTATTTCTGACAGCAGGCATCAGTATGCGTGCAGTTACCGTAAATGCAGCTACATATGTGAAACAGGACAGAACCTCCGTCAGCATCACATCGAAGAAAACGGGATGGCAGAAAATAAACGGAGATTACTATTTTTATAATTCAAAGGGGCGTCTGATCTGCGGTTCTTTTAAGTATAAAGGTTATTATTACTACAGTATTGCCAACGGCAAACGTTTCACCGGGTGGATGAAGCGTTCCGGTAATAAATACTATTACAATCGTAAAAATGGTGCCATGTTCCGCAATCGCTGGGCAACAGGTGATAAATATACCTATTATTTCAATGAATCCGGCGTGGCAATTGCCAGGCAGTGGCTTACTCAGGATGGAAAAAAATACTATTTCCTCAGCAATTCCACCATGGCAAAGGGCTGGCAGAAGATAGGAAAATATTATTACTATTTCAGCAAGAAAACAGGAGTGATGGCAAAAAATACCTGGATAGGTAAATATTATGTAAACAGCAAAGGGCAGCGTGTAAAATCTTCAGATACTAAACTGACAAATACTAAACCAACAGTTACTCAAAGCGGCAATACTTACGAATACAAAAGCAGCACTCTTAATATTAAACTTAAACGCAAATCAGTCCATGGAATTTCCTACTGGGTAGCGCATATAAAGACATCCAATGCCAAACAGCTGAAATCCGCCCTCTCCAACGGAACTTATGGCGGATCCCGACAGACAACCTCTGATGCAGTATCCTCAAATGGAGGCATTATCGGAGTAAACGGCAGTGCTTTCGACTATGGTACAGGAAAACCATCCCCCCTTGGCATGTGCATCAAAAACGGGATTATCTATGGTGATTACATGACCAGTTATTCAGTCATGGCAGTAAAGAAAGACGGAACCATCTATACTCCGGCACAGGGACTTATGGGAAAAAATCTTCTTGCAGCCGGTGTAAAAGATACATATAATTTTGGTCCGGTTCTTATTAAAGATGGCGAAGCCCAGCTTCCATGGGCTGAAACAGAAAAATATTATCCACGTACAGCGGTAGGAATGGTAAAGCCCAACGATTATGTACTCCTTGTAACAGATACCGGCAGATATAATGGCCTTAATCACTGGGATATGGTGAATATTTTCAAATCCTACGGCTGTACTTATGCTTACAACCTGGATGGAGGCGGTTCTGCAACCCTGTACTTTAATGGAAAAGTAATGAATAAACTTATCGGCAATACTCAGCGTCCATGCGCAGACTTCCTTTATTTCACCCGATAATCCTTTTCCAGATAAGAATCCCGTCTGCTTGCACATGCTGCCAAAGCCCAGCACACAAGAATCAGCAGCCCGATCCCCATAGCCAGCACAGCAAGCAGGATTACGATAATTGCGTGGATAAACATAGACATGGATGACCTCCTTTCACAGTCATTCGGTTATGAACTGAGCAGCGAAGCAGATGATTTTATCCGCCTGACTTGTCTCATTCACTGACTTGGATAAAAATGGATGTTGTATAAGGAGTAATAAAAAGATATCAGGATGACCTGACAAGAACAATTAAGACAGTTAAAAGATCTGTTAACTGATTTAAATATACGCTGTCACACTCAAAAAAGCAAGCCGAAACTTTCGAGGGATTTCGACTTGCTTTTTGGCTGATTATTTACGAGGCTTGCTATAAGTATCAGAGAAAGATGCTACGGCAATCCAGAATGAATTTGGGTTACGTTACTGAGAACAGAGGGAACAGTAACGATTGTTTTGGTAAAATATTAACAATTCCATAAAAACACTTGACAACCCTACTTTACCATACTAAAATGTAAAAAGCAAAAAAACTGTTGCCGTAGGAAAAACAAATGATTGCCCTATACGGAAAAAGGGACATCCTTCCATGGCAGAACAAGGAGGAATATTATGAAAAAATACAGCGACATGAGCAAAGAAGAACTGCTTACACTCAAAGCACAGCTGGATAAAGAATACGCAGATATCAAAGCAAAGGGCTTAGCTCTCGATATGTCACGTGGAAAACCGTCAGCAGACCAGCTCGATCTCTCAATGGGATTAATGAACGTATTAAGCAGCGATTCAGACCTCAAGTGCGAAACAGGAGTAGACTGCCGTAACTACGGTGTTATCGACGGAATCCCGGAAGCTAAACGCCTCCTTGGAGAAATGTCCGAGGTAGATCCGGACCACATCATCATCTATGGAAACTCAAGCTTAAACGTTATGTTTGACAGCATTGCACGTTCTATGACACAGGGTGTAATGGGAAATACCCCATGGTGCAAACTTGATAAGGTAAAATTCCTCTGTCCTGTACCGGGATATGACCGCCATTTCAAGATCACAGAATTTTTCGGAATCGAAATGATCAACGTGCCAATGACACCACAGGGACCGGACATGGATATGGTAGAGAAGCTTGTCAGTGAAGACGCATCCATCAAAGGAATCTGGTGTGTGCCGAAATACTCCAACCCACAGGGATATACTTATTCAGCAGAAACAGTAGAGCGCTTTGCGCATCTGAAACCGGCAGCACCTGATTTCCGTATCTACTGGGATAACGCATACAGCATTCATCATCTCTATGATGACAATCAGGACTTCCTTGTAGAAATCCTTGAAGCATGTGCAAAAGCAGGAAATCCTGATCTTGTATATAAATTTACATCAACATCAAAAGTCAGCTTCCCGGGTTCCGGTATTGCAGCAGTTGCAGCTTCCAAAGCAAACCTGGAAGATTTCCGCAGCTACATGCAGATCCAGACAATCGGACATGACAAATTAAACCAGTTACGTCATGTAAAATTCTTCAAAAATATCGACGGTCTTCATGAACACATGAGAAAACATGCGGCAATTCTCCGTCCGAAATTTGAAATGGTCCTTAACACACTGGACAGAGAACTTGGCGGTCTTGGAATCGGCGAGTGGACAAAACCACATGGTGGATACTTCATTTCCTTTGATTCAATGGAAGGATGTGCAAAAGCTATTGTTGCCAAGGCAAAAGAAGCAGGTGTTGTACTTACAGGAGCAGGCGCAACTTATCCATATGGAAAAGATCCGAAAGACTCCAATATCCGTATTGCGCCAAGCTTCCCGACTCCTGAGGATCTTGGAAAAGCAGCAGAAGTGTTCGTACTCTGTGTTAAACTTACAAGTGTAGAGAAACTACTGGCTACTGTTCGCTGATAATATCCCGCGAGGTGTTTTTTGTGAGCGAAGATCACAGAAAACCCGAGACATACCGCGCGAATTTATGCAATTAGCATAAATTCTGTGCATCGCGAAGCGTGTTACTGTGAACGGAGTGAACAGTAACACTACTGGAAAACGCATAAAAGAGAATAATCGTATTTACTTTCTGGATAAATAATGTGATAATAAAACTGCCCGGCATAATTTCTTGCCGGGCGGTTGCTGTTTATAAAAAAGAAAGGAGAGGATGTCGTGAGCAGCAGAAAGAAAATCATGATCACCCTGATCATAATCTTGCTCCTGCTGACTGCCGGAGTATATGGATATGGTGTATACTATTTCACAGAGCATTTCTTACCGGGATCAATGGTAAACGGATTCAACTGTTCCTATATGACAGTATCCCAGTCAGAAGAATTGCTTACGCAGAAGGTGGGAGCATATGTTCTTACTATTGACACCAGAAATAACGGACAGGAAAGTATCACAGCAAAACAGGCGGGACTTTCCTATGACTCAGATGGAAGTGTTGATAAACTGATCAGAAATCAGGATCGTTTTACATGGTTTCTTGCTTTTAACCAGCACAGGAATTATGAGGTGTCCTCCTCCATTAAATATGATGAGCAGAAGACAGAGGCTGCCATTTCCGAACTGAAATGTATGCAACAGGAGAATATGACAGAGCCTTCGGATGCTCATATAGAAGAGAAAGATGATAAGTTTGTAATTGTTCCTGAGCAGGAGGGAACTGCACTGAAACCAGAAAAAACAAGTCAGGATATTATAGATGCTCTTGTCACAGGACGAACGCCGGTTGATCTGGAAGCAGATGGATGCTACAAAGAACCGAAAGTTTATCAGAGTGATGAAACTCTGATGAAGAATTGTGAACTGATAAACAAACTTACGGATGTAGTGATAACCTATGATTTTGACGATTGCACAGAGACAGTAGACAGAGATATGATCAAAAACTGGCTCACAACAGATGAAAACGGTCTTTATACACTTGACAAAAAACAGATAGAAGCATATATCAGTGAACTGGCGGCTAAATATGATACGGTTGGAACAGAGAGAACATTTAATACATATGATGGTCGTGAGATTACTGTCAGCGGAGGGAATTATGGCTGGCAGATCGATCAGAAAGCGGAGCTGAAAGAACTTACAGAACTGATAAAAAACGGAGAAACCCAGGTCAGAGAACCTGTTTATTCCCATGAAGGTCTGGTCAGGAAAACAAATGATATCGGATATACGTATATAGAGATTGACCTGACGGCCCAGAGAATGGTATTCTATAAAGATGGAACGCCGACTGCGGATGCGCAGATCGTATCCGGAAATCCATTCGTGCCCAACTGTGCAACTCCTGTGGGATGTTATACAACAGGTGAAATGAAGAGCGGATGTACAGTGAACGGAGAGGACTATCCTTCTGCTGTAAATTACTGGATCCCATTCGATGGAAATCTGGGGATCAGTGATGCTCCATGGAGAATGGATTTCGGAGGACAGCTTTATGAATTTGAAGGCACACATGGAAGCATCTGTGCACCATCCGATCAGGTGCAGATCATTTTCAGCAATGTTGAGAAGAACACACCGATTGTTATTTATGAATAAAGGAGAAAAATGATGAAGATTGTAGTATTAGCGGGGGGAACAAGTACAGAACGTACTGTCTCCATTACATCAGGAACAGGAATATGTAAGGCATTACGACAGAAAGGACATCAGGCGATTCTTGTGGATATTTTTTGCGGCATTGAGAATGTGGACCGGGAGAATCCGTTTCCGTCAGAGTATGATGTGGACGCAGCATCAGAATATATGTCAGCATTTAACGACAGGATTGAACAGATGAAAAAAGAGAGAAGAAGCTTTTTCGGACCAAACGTGCTGAAACTCTGCGAGGCGGCTGACATTGTTTTCCTGGGACTTCATGGTGCGAACGGAGAAGATGGAAAAGTACAGGCAACATTTGACCTGATGGGAATCAAATATACAGGAACCGGATATTTAAGCAGTGCCCTGGCAATGGATAAGGGAATCACCAAGCAGATGTTCCTGATGAATAATGTACCAACACCGCGGGGAGTGTCTATGGTAAAAGAAGAAATGACCACAGATCTGAAAGCACTTGGAATGGAATTTCCTGTAGTTGTAAAAACCTGCTGTGGCGGTTCCAGTGTAGGTGTTTATATTGTGAATGATCAGGCCGAATATGAGCAGGCTCTCAAAGACGCTTATTCTTATGAAAATGAAGTTGTGGTCGAAGAATATATAAAAGGACGTGAATTTTCAGTAGCGGTTGTGGACGGAAAAGCTTATCCGATCATCGAAATTGCTCCGCTTCAGGGATTCTATGATTATAAGAATAAATATCAGGCCGGCTCTACGATTGAGACCTGTCCTGCCGAAATTTCACCGGAACTCACAGAGAAAATGCAGCATTATGCGGAAGCAGGAGCCAAAGCTCTGTTTATGGAAGGATACTGCCGTCTTGATTTCATGATGAAGGAGAATGGAGATATGTATTGTCTGGAAGCAAATACTCTTCCCGGAATGACACCAACCAGTCTGATTCCGCAGGAGGCAAAAGTTCTGGGAATCGACTATCCGACTTTATGTGAGAAACTGATTGAAGTTTCCATGAAAAAATATCCGACGCAGGATTTCACACTATAGAGCGTGTCTGCAGTAATTTATAGAATTGTTATAGATGCATTATTAAGAGAATTGCTATAACAGGAAAGAAGATATAAAAAATATTATGAAAAACTTAACTCTTGAAAATATCGCCCGCGTATGCGGCGGTACTTATTATGGTCCGGCTGATAAATTACAGGAAGAAGTAATGTCTGTTATCACAGACAGCAGAAAAGCAGAAGAAGGATGTCTGTTTGTACCTATTGTGGGGGAACGTGTAGATGCCCATAAATTTATCCCACAGGTAATGGAAGCAGGGGCACTGGCAACCTTGTCGGAACGGGTGCTTGATAACGCTGATTTTCCTTATATCGCAGTAGAATCTTCTCTTCAGGCAGTGAAAGATATTGCAGAGTTTTATTTAAAGCAGCTTCAGATCCCGGTTGTGGGAATTACAGGAAGTGTTGGTAAGACAAGTACAAAAGAAGTGATCGCATCTGTTCTGGAACAGAAATACCATACTCTGAAAACACAGGGCAACTTTAACAATGAACTTGGTCTGCCTCTCACAGTTTTCCGTCTGCGTGATGGAGATGAAATTGCAGTTCTGGAAATGGGGATCAGTGATTTCGGTGAGATGACCAGACTTGCGCAGATTGCAAGACCGGACACCTGCGTGATCACGAATATCGGTACCTGCCATCTGGAGAATCTGGGAGACAGAAATGGTGTTCTGAAAGCAAAGACAGAGATTTTTAAATTCCTCAGACCGGATGGACATATTGTATTAAATGGCGATGATGACAAGCTTATCACAGTAAAAGAATATGAAAAGATAAAACCTGTATTTTTCGGAATGAGTAATGAATGTCAGGTTTACGGTGATAAGATTGTAAGCAGAGGTTTAAAGGGAATGACCTGCACCATTCATCTGGGGGATACTGCATTTACAGTTGATATCCCGATGCCGGGGCGCCATATGGTATATAATGCGCTGGCAGCAGCTGCAGTTGGAAATATTTATGGACTTACAACTGAGCAGATCAAAGCCGGAATCGAGAGCCTGGAGCCGATCAGCGGTCGTTTCAGAATGATTGAAACAGATAAATTTCTGATCGTAGATGACTGCTATAATGCAAATCCTATGTCCATGAAAGCCTCTCTGGATGTTCTGCAGGATGGTGCAGGACGCAGAATAGCAGTCCTTGGCGATATGGGTGAACTTGGGGAGAATGAAGTTCAGCTTCATGAGGAGGTAGGAGAGCATGCCGGAAAATGTGATATCGATGTTCTTATCTGTACAGGTAAACTGTGCAGAAATATGGCAGAGAGAGCACAGCGGACAAATCCGGACCTGAAAGTAATCTATGAGCCGGACAGAGAAAGTCTGCTGGAGCATCTGGAAGGTTATGTACAGGATGGTGACACTATTCTTGTGAAAGCTTCCCATTTTATGAAGTTTGAAGAGGTAGTTACGAAACTGGAAAATATGTAAACACTTTTGTCTTTTTATGAGAGAATTTGATGAGCGATTTTAGTTCCATGATACCGGAAACAGCAGTATAATAATCCTGTCAGTTTATGAGCAGGCAGCGAAGCAGATAGTCTTATCTGTTCAAGTGAGGAGGATGTTATGCTGGAGAAAGTTATGGAACTGCATTTCCTGCTGTATGCCATGATGTTAATGGGCGGACTGGGAGCACTGGGGATGCTGACCACACATCTTACCTACCGAAGAATGATCAGAAAAAATACAGAGGTTAAATCAAATCTCAAAGAGAAATGGACAAATCTTTGGAAAACAAGAGACAGGCTGTTAAACCGTATGAACCGGTTTGTTTGGTATCCGTCACTTTTCTGTATCGCTTTTCTTGGACTGGCTTTTTTTCTGTATTCCAAAGATGCACGATGGGACGGAATGCCGCTGGCATATCTTTATGTGGCTGCGATCATTCCGACAGCATTGCTTTTGCTGAGACAGGCGCTGGATTTTACATACAGAGAAGAACTTCTGATGAATTCTTTTTCTGATTATGTGGAACATGCCCGCACATGGGTAGAAGAAGTGCCGGTGCCGGAGAAGGCTGACGAAGCTGTAAAAGAGGAAATCGTTGAACATATTGCGGACAGTATCCGCCAGACTGCAGCAGCAGGAAGCCATTTCAGCGGAATGCTTACACCCGAGGAAGATGAGATTATGAGAGAAATCATAAGAGAATTTATGAAATAAAGACATGAAAATTCACTGCAAATGAGACACACAGGATCAGAAACAATATGGCAATGTAAAGTTTCTGATCCTGTACACATTTTAAGACAGAATAATTTATTATTCGTCATCCTCTTCAATTACCTGGATCTCCAGATAATCAAAATCAATCTGCTCTATAAAATTATCCTGATAAAATCTGGCTTTTCCATGTTTCTTAAAATGTCTGACTGTAGATTCCAGCCAGATTGGGTTTCCCAGATCCATTTCATAACAGATACTTTCCAGACCACGAAAAATCTTGTGGGTCCGCGTATCTTCGGAGTCATCGCAGATTACAGTATCTTTCAGTAAATGATTATCTTTCCATATTTTTCCCCATAAACGGAACATATCGGTAATACCTCCCTGTCAGAACTGCCACAGGCGGCAGAAATCTCATTTTCTAAGTGATTCCCAGTATAGCGGATTTTTGCGGGAAAGTAAAGAAAGTAAAAAAATGCTACTGCTTGTAGTAACTAAAATGTTACTGTTCACTCCGTTCTCAGTAACATAGCCAAAATTCATTCCAGATTGCCTGCGGCAATGGAATTTTGGCTT
>NZ_JAJDMJ010000032.1:0-44652 GCF_020593585.1 Blautia sp. DFI.6.71 | reverse complement strand
CCGTAACCGCCGCCACCAATTCCGGCACCATCCGTAGAACTAGCAGTTACAGAACTATTATTAATGGTAATATCACTGCCAGCGTGTCCCTTGCTGCCACCAATTCCAGCACCATACTTAGAACTAGCAATTACAGAACAACTATCAATAATAATATTACTGCAAGAGCCGGTGCCGTAATAGCCGCCACCAATTCCGGCGCTATCCCCATCGATACTACGAGCATTTAAGATTCCTGCAGTAGCGTCTGAATTATTGGTTTTTATTATAAGCTGAGCTTTGTTATCTTTCTGTAAACCGGCACACACGTTATCCTTTGTTATAAGACTATTTGTGCCTGTTAAATGGATAGTGACTGCAGCCTCCACATTTCCCTTTATTCGCAGTGCCGAATCAACACTTGTATTGATACTTACGTTAATAAGATAAATGTTGATTTTGTCTTTCGCCGAAATATTTGCTCCATCAACCACAATTCTATTTCCTGTTTCCTGGCTACATATGAATTTGTGATCTCCTGCCGAACTTATAGTATAAACTCCATTCACAACTTTATTGCTCGTAGTTAAATCAATTTCTCCAGCTTGTTCATTTTCCGCAGCAGCCATTGCCTCATCGGGGGCATCATTAAATTCAGGAACCTCGTCTGAACTGAATACAGACAGTTCCTCATCTGTCTCTCCTGCCGCTTCCAGCTCCTCATTGGTAAAAATCTCCGGAGTTTCTTCCTCAGACACTACATCCTGATTTCCGGAAGTAAATTCTTCCGCAAATATGGTCTGAAGGGGCATATTTGTAGAACACAGTGCAAGTGCCAGCATCCCGGCTAATAATTTTTTCCTCATACTTTTCACCTTTTCCTTTCTTTATACATGATTTTCTGCATCCTGACTCTTTTGTCCTTTTTTTCTGAATTTGATACATAATGTGGTAATCACGACTGCCACCGTAAAGGAAATGACAGCCACCAACACATAACCGCCTGCGTCCTCATGAAGCAGGATTGTGCCGTACATTCCCGTAACGTTTATTGGCTTGTTTTGCATTATCCCCATTGCTCCCACAAGAGACAGGAATAACAGGGTACACAGAACAGACAGCCGACAGACTGTGCGCCGCTCCTGGCGGCGGTGATATTCATACATTCGCTTTTTTACCAATTCGATACGCTCTTCTGTATCGTACATGCCTTCCAACCTCCTTCCACAAAAACAGTCTTAAAAGTCTTTCACTTATATAGGTACAAAAAAAGTGAAAAACTCTCACCTGAAAATCAAATTTTTTCAAAAAAATTTGAGAGCTGCCGAAACAGCTCCCAAAAGAGGAAAAATCAGGTTATATTATTGTATCGAACTGCGGAAGATCAGTTTTCCCGCTGCCAGGATCAGTACAGGCAGCAGATAAGCAATATACTGTGCTGCACCGCCATAGGCGATCAGAAGATTATAAATTGCATGAAAGGTGATTGCTGCTCCCAGCAGACCGCAGGTTCCGGCAATCTTCAACCATGTTCTCTGCCACACATATGCAAGGCCACCGCCGACAATGGCCCCACAGATCACGTGCATGGCTCCTGTCCCAATACCCCGGAAGAAAATAAAAGAAAAATGACCGGCTCCGTTTTGGATCAGATAGCAGACGTTTTCAAATGTGGCAAAAGAAAGAGCTGTGATCACGGCTGCATTTTTGATCTGCTCCGCTTTCGGCTCAAATATCAGCAGATAAAAGAGCAATGGCAGAAGTTTCATCACTTCCTCCACCACCGGGGCGATCTCTGTGGTAGCTGCAAAGGTGTCCGCTTTATAAAGTGCAACGAAAAAGGTGTTGATGTAAGCGGAAAGCAGACAGGCACCCATCCCGGCAAAGCAGAACAGAAAGAATTTTCTCTGCCGCTTTCCCATGCACATAGCAGCGATCAGCAGGGGTGAGGCCATGCAAAGAAATACGTTTTCAATATATGTCATACCTGCACCGCCTTTCCTGTGGCTGGCAGCAGTGCAAACAGGCAGCCTGTAAGCAGAAGATCGAACCAGCAATAGGGAGCGGAAATGGAATAGCCCGGCCACAGGCAGCCGGAGATCCAAAGGACATACTCCATCGCCACATAGCACAGTACCCCAATGTGGAAATACCGCATCTTACACGCTGTTCCCGTCTGTATCTGCGCATAAGCAAGACCCCGGATGGAATGATAAGAAACAACAATCATCATGCCACACCAGAGCAGATTGGAGAGAACATCCCCAAAGGTACAGTAAAACACACAAAGCGGAACACCGATCAAAGGAGCAATCAGGGCTTTTCCTGTCGAAAATCTTCTTTCCTCATCAGAAGAAAGGGTGTATTGCAGAAGATAAAGGAAAACCACACTGGCTACCCAGCCGAACTCTGACACATAAAAGACCTGTGGTGTTTCAGAAAACAAAAGCAGATACAGCGTCCAGTAAAGAGAGCCAAGGGCAAAGCATCCGTAAAAACAGGTCAGCAGGAAATATGCCTGTTTTCGATCTTTCAGATACCGAATGCCACTCATACAAAAGCCCAGCAGGGTAACAGCAATTTGAAAAAAGTTACTGAACAGTTCCATCCCCATTGTCCTCCTTTTTCATCTCTGTCTGCTCCTCTTTGTTCAGCTGACGGATGCGGAAGCACAGAACAGTCACGCACACGCCGAGAATAAAAGCCAGCAGTCCGATCACCATATATCCCAGTGCGGTGCTGCCACCCAAAATCGTTGCCGCAGTTTCAAAGCCTGAAGAAGTACCGGGTTCGATCTGTCCGACAATACCGGGCATGGCAAAGGAAACCCCAACGATCACTGCAAAGCATGCCGCTATACAGACAGCAGAGATAATCCGTCTGCGCCGCATTCTCTGCTGTTGTTCTTTTTTTGCAATACGCCGTTTTACCTCAGCAATCCGTTCCTCATTTTTCAGCATCTGTAATACCCTCCCGTTTCAATAATCCGCGTAAACGCTCTTTCCCCCGGTACACCATATTTGTGATCTGCTTTACACTTTTCCCCATAACCTCAGCTGCCTGTTGATAGCTCATACCCTCAAAATAGGTCAGATAAAGGGCCTCCCGATAATCTGGATTTAACTCGTCCATGCAGAGATGCAGGATCTGATTCCGTTCTTTTGTGCGGACGATCTCCTCCACCAGCGTTTGTGCCTCCGGTTCTCTGGTCAGGTCATCAAGACTGAAGAAAACCCGCCGTCTGCTTTTGTGACGTAAAGCCATATGCCGCGCTGCTTTATAGAGGTAAGCCTTAAAACATCCATCCCGGATGCGGGGCTTTTTCGTAAACAGCCAGGAAAAGGTTTCCATCATTAAATCTTCCGCTTCGTGGACGTCATGCAGATAACCATCAATGTATAAGGTCAGCGGATCGCCGTATTTTTTTATCAACAGTTCAAGTCCTGTCTCATCACCGCACAGATATTGCCCATAAAGTTCTTCATCAGTGGCCATATCGTTCTTCCTTTCCAAATATTACTCCTCTGTTGTCAGATGAAATCTCCTGGTTCTTCAATCATTTTTGTCCACAAAGACATACAACATGTCAGGGGAAATCCCTGACAAAAAAAATAACCAGAGCTTAAGCTCTGGTTAAATTCTCACTATTTCGTAGCAGCCAGTACGGGAATCGAACCCGTGTTTTCGCCGTGAGAGGGCGACGTCTTAACCCCTTGACCAACTGGCCATTTGTTTGTCTGTCGTTTGCTCTTCGCTGTCGACTCATTTAATATACACCATCTTTTTCTAAAATGCAAGTACTTTTTTTAAAAAATTTAAATTTTTTTATTTTTCGCGAATTTTCCCCTCAGAAAAGCCCGTACTTACAGGTTTTCTGCGTAAAAAAACTTTTTATCAATCTATAATAATCGAAACATAGCATAAAAGGAAATGCCATGTTTCATATAATCACATGGCATTTCCCAGTTATTTATTTCTGTTTCTGACTGTTTCTTGTTTCTTATTCCTCTATATCCTCCGCTGGCTCTGCCGGAATGAATACACGGGATTTCTTTTCTTCGTGTTTATGAAGTGCAGCCTTCTCAGTTGCCTCCATACAGAATTCCATCTGAGAGTTAATCTGGGCTTTGCCTCGTTTATCCGGTTTCACATAAGTTCCATCCGGCTGCAGGATATGAGCTTTTACATTATCCTTAAACTCCAGATCAAGTACGTGCTCCAGTTCTTTCTTAATCTTCTCATCTTCCACAGGAAAAACAATCTCTACCCGGCGGTCAAGGTTACGCGGCATCCAGTCCGCACTTCCCATATAGATTTCCGGGTTTCCGCCGTTTTCAAAATAGAAAATACGGCTATGCTCCAGAAATTCCCCTACAATAGAACGGACATGAATATTCTCACTGATTCCCGGCACTCCTACTTTCAGACAGCAGATACCCCTTACCAGAAGCTCCACCTGAACTCCGCAGGAAGATGCACAATACAATCCTGCAATAATCTTCGGATCACAGAGGGAATTCATCTTTGCACGGATCAACGCCGGAAGTCCTTTCTTCGCATTCTCTGCCTCACGTTCGATCAGGCTTAAGAATCTGTCTTTCATCCAGATCGGCGCTACGATCAGCTTATTCCAGCTCTTCGGTTCTGAATATCCGGAGAGCATATTAAATACTGCTGTTGCATCTTCACCAAAACGTTCATCGCAGGTAAAGATACCGCAGTCTGTATAGAGTTTGGCAGTGGAATCATTGTAGTTTCCGGTTGCCAGATGCACATATCGGCGGATTCCTGTCTCTTCCCTGCGCACAACCAGTGTGATCTTGCTGTGTGTCTTAAGACCTACCAGACCATAGATTACATGACATCCTGCCTTCTCCAGCTTCTTCGCCCATACAATATTATTCTCTTCATCAAAACGGGCTTTCAGTTCTACCAGTACGGAAACCTGTTTGCCGTTTTCTGCTGCCTGCGCAAGGGCAGCAATGATCGGTGAATTGCCGCTGACACGATACAGAGTCTGTTTGATAGCCAGAACATCCGGATCTTTTGCTGCCTGACGCACGAAATTTACAACAGGATCGAAGCTCATATAAGGATGATGCAGGAATACATCGCCCTCACGTATCACCTGGAAAATATCCTTCTCATTCTGGAATTCCGGTACAGGTGCCGGCTGATATCTCGGTGTCTTGTAAGCGTCAAAGCCATCCGCACCATATACTTTCATCAGCATGGTAAGATCCAGAGGTCCGTTTATCTCAAAAACATCTGCCTCTTTGATGTCAAATTCCGTCTTCAGGATCTTCAGCAGGCGTTCGTCCATCTTATCCTCTACTTCCAGACGGATAACTTCGCCCCACTGGCGTTTCTTTAACTGACGCTGAATCTCCACCAGCAAATCCTCTGCCTCATCTTCATCGATGGTAAGATCCGCATTACGCATAATACGGTAAGGATGAGCACATATTACATCATAACTCAGGAAAAGTTTGTCAATATTTCTTTCAATAATCTCTTCCAGCAGGATCACTGTGGTATCTCCATCCTTCTTTGACGGAATCTGCACCACCCTTGGAAGCACAGACGGAACCTGCACTGTAGCAAACAAAAGCTCTCCTGCTTTATCTTTCTTGTTGAGTTTATCACTCTTCTCCTTCTTGGAGATCAGAGCGCCGATATTCAATGTTTTATTTCTGATCAGTGGAAACGGTCTGGAAGAGTCCATTGCCATCGGTGTAAGTACCGGATATACATTATCCTCAAAGTATCTGTCTACAAATGCACTCTGTGCTTCTGTAAGATTCTCATGGGCTGCCACCAGGTGCATTCCTGCTTTCTCAAGCGCAGGGATCAGAGAACGGTTCAGAGTATTATACTGTACATGAACCAGTTCATGGGTACGGACACTGATTTCTTTTAACTGTTCCTTGGCTGTCATTCCTGCAATGTCTGTTTTATGATATCCTGCATGCACCTGATCCTTAAGAGACGCCACACGCACCATAAAGAATTCATCCAGATTGGATGCGGTAATGCTCAGGAACTTCAGTCTGTCAAATAAAGGAAGATTTTTATCTCTTGCTTCACTCAGAACACGCTCGTCAAATTTGAGCCAGCTCAGCTCACGGTTTACGAAATACTCTTTTTTTTCAAATTTTCCAAGATCCATAAGTTCATCCTCCTTTATGCTCTGCCCTTACGCCTGAGAACCAAACGAATGCCAAATACTTCTTCAAAAAATGCGACTTTATCTTTCAGCAGTCCTAGTTCCAGGGAAATATCCTGTGCGGAATCCACGATCATCTGCAGTTCTCTGTCCTTGAGCGCTGTCTTGATCCCTTTTACTTTCTGATAATGGCTTCTGTCCATGGCATTTGCCAGACGAAGGATCGCAGTCATCTTTGCTACCTTGATATAGCTCTCTCTGTCAATCGCTATTCCCATACTGTAAAGTTCATCGTAGTGAACAAACGCAGAATTATTGAATCTGACCGCACACGCGATCATCTGGCGTTCCAGAGAGGACAGACCGATAATATCTGTGGACATAATGATCTGATAAGAACACTCAGAAACATTTTCCATGCTGATATATTTGCCGCAGTCATGGAGCAGTGCCGCGATCTGCAGTAACAGACGTTCTCTTGAACCCATGCCATGAACTTTCTTCATGCTGTCAAAAATATTCAGGCAGAGATTCATCGTTCCCTGAATGTGACTCTTACTGCTGGAATAGCGTTTCGCGATATTCTTTGAAGTAACCAGAATATCATTCTCGAAATTATGCACACTCTTGATAAATTTCTTTTTCTCTGCAAAATCATAGGCAATTCCATCCAACAGAGAAACACCCGGAGCCCAGAGAGATTCTGCGTTAAAAATATCGATAAAGTTTCTGCACACTACCATAGTCGGCACTACAAGGGACGCATACTCCGGATCGATCTCCATTTCCTGAGCCAGCAGATCAACAGATTTTCCTACCGTATCCTCATAGCGTTTCATAAATTCTTCCCTTGTAATGATCTTATCTTCCATTTCCTCCTGGAAGATCATATCTGTGATGAAATCTCCCATCAGGATCACATTCTTGATATCCTTGTCTTTCAGATATAGACGCTGGAAGCTCATCAGGTCATTTCGGATAAATTCCTCAACCAGCTTGTCATAATGAATGGTTGTTTTCTCCAGTTCCTGCAGACGCTGTCGGATTCTTAAACTTCCCATTTTAAGTCCCTGGGTAGTGACCAGCGCATCTTTGTCAAAGAGGGAAACCTGAAGGCTGCCGCCGCCCACATCCAGGATCGCGGTGCCTTTCTGGATCATCTTTTTGAATCCCTTTTCTATGGCAGCAATTGATTTGTATCCAAGGAAATGCTGTTCTGCACTGCTTAAGATTTCTATCTTCATTCCTGTTCGCTGATAGATCTGTTCAATGATCAGCAGCGGATTCACAAGTTCTCTGAATGCACTGGTGCCGCAGGCACGATATTCTTCCACCCCAAAGTCCTGCATCAGCCTCTTAAAATCATTCAGCACCTCACATAAAACATTCAGCATTTCTGAGTCGATCTTTCCGTCAGAATAGACACCCTTTCCGATTTCCAGACTGTATCTGACATCATTCAGTTCACGAAAACCAATTCTTTTTGACATCTCAAAGATCTTCATGCTGACTTCATAAGATCCGATGTCAATGGCTGCAAATGTCATGACTGCCATATGCGTTCCCCCTTTACCATTCATCTATTTGCTTTTTTATTCCTTCTCCACACCCAGCAGATGGTCGATAAACTGCTGTGCAGTTCTTCCTGTAAGTCCTCCATGGGAAAGCTCCCACTTATTTGCTTCCAGAAGCAGCTCGTCCTCCGGCATAGTAATTCCGTTTCTCTCTGCGAGAGCTTTCACAATTGTCTGGAATTCCTTTTTGCTCGGTGCACCATAGTAAATACGGACACCAAAACGATAAACCAGTGAAAGCTTCTCCTGCACTGTATCGGAGGAATGCAGATCGTCATCATCCATGATCTCCAGCTTGTCACTGGATTTCTCTCTTACCAGATGTCTTCTGTTACTTGTTGCATAGATCAGGATATTGTCCGGTTTCTTCTCCAGGCCGCCCTCGATCACTGCCTTCAGATATTTATATTCGATTTCAAATTCCTCAAATGACAGATCATCCATATAAATAATAAATTTGTAGTTTCGATTCTTAATCTGGGCGATCACATCATTCAGATCCTGAAACTGATGCTTATACACCTCGATAATACGAAGTCCCTCATCATAATAACGGTTCAGGATTCCCTTGATACTTGAGGATTTACCTGTACCCGCATCACCAAAAAGCAGACAGTTGTTTGCCTTTCTGCCCCTTACAAAGGCTTCTGTATTCTCGATCAGCTTCTGCTTCGGAATTTCATATCCTACCAGATCTTCCAGTTTCACATGAGCAATTCTTGTGATCGGCTGGATTTCTACATTGTCATTCTCATCATGTCCAACACGGAACGCCTTATGTAAGCCCAGTTTGCCTACGCCGAAATCTTTATAAAACTGTACCATATCCTTCATAAATTCCTCTGTGGACTCCGCTGCTGCCAGCGTTTTGCTCAGATCACAGATACGGTCTCTGATACGGGAATTAAACATCTTGCTGTTACTTCCGGTGTTGGTATAATCACCGAGAACCTTACAGCAGGAAATTCCAAATGCCTCATCCAGTACAGTCAGATCAAAATCATACAGTTCTTTAAACACACCGAAATCATTCAGTGCCAGTTCATTAATACTTCCGTTGACAGCCCCTCTGATCTCACAGGCTGTACTGAATGCATTTTCATTATTTACCAGAAGAAATGTCAGATAACAGTGCCATAAATTTCCGGAAAAGCCATAAGCGCCGGCAGTTTCCACCAGTCCGTTGGCACACTCAAAGAACAGCCCTTCCTTTTCTTTCAGATCAGGTGCTTTCTGTTCCCAGGCATTCATCAGTTCTGCCATTTTATCAAGGATTTCTCCATGTTCAAAGTCACGGTATAAGATGCATTCATTTAATCTAGCCATTTTTATTACTTCCTTCTTACCTTGTTGTTTTATCTTATTGTTCTGCTGTGAGTGGTATAATTATTTCGAAAACGATGTACCAGAGTGTGTTTGAAAAATGCTTTACGCAAAATATACCGCAAAGTGGGACGTGCAGATTGTGGAAATGATTTTTCAAACACGCTCTGGCATTATGGAAATGATTTTTAATAATTTCCCAAAATTCTCATTCTGTCAGCTTCTGCCTCAATTCCTCTCAGGGCATTCTTCACTGCACTGTCCTTTAAGTTTCCCTCAAAATCAACAAAAAAACGGTACTGCCAGTTCTTCCCTGTGATCGGACGGGATTCAATCTTCGTCATATTCAGTCCATTATAAATAATGTGGGACAGCATATTGTAAAGAGTTCCGCTCTCATGAGGCAGTTCAAAGAAAATGCTGATCTTATGGGCATCCTTCACATAAATGGGTTTCTTACTCACGATCACAAAACGTGTGGCATTCTGTCCGTTATAGCAGATATTCTCAGCCAGGATTTTCAGTCCATAAAGCTCTCCTGCCTGTCTGCTGGCAATAGCTGCCTGCGTCTTGTCATTGTCTTCTTTTATCTTCTTGGCAGAACCGGCAGTATTTTCCATTTCTTTCTTCTTCCAGTCCGGATGAGTTTCCAGATATTTTCCGCACTGGGAAAGTGCCTGAGGATGAGAACATACCTGTCTGATATCCTCCAGTTCAGCATCCGGCAGTCCCAGAAGTACATGCTCCGGACGGATGATCTGTTCTCCTACAATACTCAGCTCATACTCTGTAAGAAGATCATAAATATCAGCCACAATACCGGCAGTTGTATTCTCAATGGGAAGTACCGCATAGTCTGCTCTTCCCTCCACAACTGCTTCCATTGCATCGCGCCAGGTTTTTACATGAAAACTCTCAATATCGTCCTGGAAATATTCCCTCATTGCAGCATAGCTGTATGCACCTTCCACACCCTGAAAGACAACTCTTACATCTTTCAGCGGAAGTGCATCTACCATTTCCAGTTTCTCATCGTCCTCGATTCCATGCTCTGTGAGAAGCTGATACTGTCTCTTACGGCTGATCGCCATGATCTGCTGAAAAAGCTCCTGCGCACCAAGCTGATTAAATTCTCCATGCGCCTTACCTCTCAGGACCTCCAGCTTCTGTCTCTCTCTTTCCGGATCCAGAACCTTCTTTCCTGTACGTATCTTATATTCTGCAACATCCTCACACACCTTCATTCTCTGTTCAAAAAGACGTATGATATCGCTGTCGATCTTATCTATTTCATTTCTGCATTCCTGTAAATCTATCATTTATGTTATACCTTTTTACTTTCACAAATTCTCTACAATATCAGTCATCTCTCCGATAAAGGAAAGAGAACCAAAGGCAATGATCACATCCTGTTCCCCGGCAAGTGAAAAAGCCTCCTCCACTGCATCTTTAATCGTATCCATTGCCTGTACATTGGGATTGTATTCACTGACAGTCTTCGCCAGCTCTCCGGCAGGCAGCGCCCTTATATTATCCGGAGTCTGGATCGTAAGTATCCGGTCTGCAAAGTGCGCAGTTTTCTGAATCACACTTCTGTAATCCTTATCTGCAAACACTCCCATAATATAGATGATCCGTTTTCCCTTAAAATAATGCTCTATTGAAGCTGCCATCATATCCGCAGCAGCAGGATTATGAGCCCCGTCTACCACAAACAGCGGTTTTTTACAGATAACTGTAAACCGTCCGTTCCAGTTTACTGTGCGAAGCCCTTCTTTTTTCTGCTCCGCAGCGGTAGAAAAGCCCAGCTCGTCCAATACTTTTAAAGCATTCAGTGCAACTACTGCATTTTCCTTCTGATAAACACCTGCCAGCGGAATCTCATACTCTTCACCCCTGTACCGGATTGTCTGTCCAAGGCAGCTTTCCTTTAACATCTCTGCCTCAGAAGCATCTGCTATGGTACATTTTGCACCATGTTCTCTGCTGATCCTCTCGATCACCTGCATTGCTTCCGGCTTCTGTCTGGCAGTCACCACTCTGCAGCCGTCTTTGATGATCCCGGCTTTCTTCTCTGCGATCTGTGCCAGAGTATTTCCAAGAAAAGACATATGATCCATACTGATCGATACCAGCACTGCCAGCAGCGTATTCTTAATAATATTTGTAGCGTCCAGATTTCCGCCCATTCCCACTTCCAACAAAACGAGATCACAATTCTCTTTTTTAAAGAACAGAAATGCCACCGCAGTCTCTATTTCAAATGCAGTGGGATGAGGATAACCATCCTTTGTCATAGCAGCAATAACATCAGACACCTGTGTAATATAAGCAGCAAAGTCCTCTCTGCTGATCCTGCTTCCCGAAACTTCCATCCTGCCTCTGTAGGAATACAGGGTAGGCGAAACATATCTTCCAATGCGATATCCCGCACCGGATAAAACAGAATACAAAAAAGCAATGACAGAACCCTTGCCATTGGTACCGGCTATATGCACATATTTCAGATCATCCTGTGGATTTCCAAGACGTTTCATCAGCTCACGCATATGATCCAGTCCCAGGACACTGGGAATTTCCCGGGTGATTTTGTCTATGTACTCCCGGCTTTCCTGATAATTCATAATAAACTCCTCTTATTTCCATGAGATCCCCTCCACACGTTCCTTTTGCGCATAAGGCACCTCATTGCTATAGTGTAATAACGTGTTCTCATTATATCCTACGTGTATGTTTTTTTCAAGGCAGGCAATACTAGAATCATAGAAATTTATACAGGAGCGTTACCTATGAAAAAAGCTTTCATTCTCTGCGGTCTGACGGGCTGGTGCATGGAAATCCTCTGGACCGGACTGCATTCCATCCTTTCAGGAGAACTTACCATGACAGGAAAAACTTCCCTTTTAATGTTTCCCATTTACGGATGCGGTGCCATCATCCGCCCGCTCTCCGGTAAACTTTCTGCTGTCCCGCTTTTTGTCCGCGGCTGCATTTATACTGTCGGATTTTTTTTCGTAGAATTTATCAGCGGTGCTCTTTTGCGCTGTTTTCATATGTGTCCCTGGGACTACAGCAACACTCCCCTGAATTACCGGGGACTGATAAGACCGGACTACGCTCCCCTCTGGTTCGGAGCCGGACTTTTTTTTGAGAAAATACTTGGAAAACTCTCTTGAAAAAAGCACCTGATTATTATATGATGTTATGAAGGATTAAATAAAAATTCCTGAACCAGTAAAATATGGAGGTATGAAATGAGACACTTAATGAGTCCGCTGGATCTGTCTGTTGATGAGTTAAATACTCTTCTTGACCTGGCCAGCGATATTGAGAAACACCCTGATAAATACGCACATGTCTGCGATGATAAAAGACTGGCAACTTTATTCTATGAGCCAAGCACCCGTACCCGTCTCAGCTTTGAAGCTGCTATGATGAACCTTGGCGGTAAAGTTCTTGGTTTTTCATCAGCTGATTCCAGTTCCGCTTCAAAGGGTGAAAGTGTTGCCGATACAATCCGCGTTGTATCCTGTTACGCTGACATCTGTGCTATGCGCCACCCGAAAGAAGGTGCTCCGTTAGTAGCTTCTATGGCTTCTTCTATTCCTGTTATCAACGCCGGCGACGGTGGTCATCAACATCCTACCCAGACATTAACCGACTTACTTACCATCCGTTCCCTGAAAGGACGTCTGGACAATCTGACCATTGGTCTGTGCGGCGACCTGAAATTCGGACGTACAGTTCACTCCCTGATCGAAGCACTTGTACGTTACACAAATGTAAAATTCATTCTGATCTCACCGGAAGAGCTTCGCATCCCAAGCTATATCCGCGAGGATGTTCTGAAAAAGAACAATATCGAATTTCAGGAAGTAGAGAGACTGGAAGATGCCTTACCAGATCTTGATATCCTCTACATGACACGTGTACAGAAAGAACGTTTCTTCAACGAAGAAGACTATGTCCGCATGAAGGATTTCTACATTCTGGACAAACAGAAAATGGAACTTGCCAAAAAAGACATGTACATTCTTCATCCGCTTCCACGTGTAAATGAAATCTCAACAGAGGTGGATGCAGACCCGAGAGCAGCTTATTTCAAACAGGCACAGTACGGTGTATATGTACGTATGGCCCTGATTCTCACATTACTGGAGGTAAAATTACCATGTTAAATGTTGGAGCACTTCGCGAAGGTTATGTATTAGACCATATCAAAGCAGGCAAGGCCATGACTATCTATCATGATCTGAAGCTTGATAAACTTGACTGCACCGTTGCCATCATCAAAAACGCGCGCAGCAACAAAATGGGTAAGAAAGATATCATCAAGGTTGAATGCCCGGTTGAGAATCTCGATCTTGACATTCTCGGCTTTATCGATCATAACATTACTGTAAACGTAATCAAGGACGAGAAGATCGTTGCCAAAAAAGAACTGAAACTCCCGAATCAGGTTGTCAACGTGATCAAATGCAAGAATCCACGCTGCATCACTTCCATTGAACAGGGACTCGACCAGATCTTTGTTCTTGCAGATAAAGAGAAAGAAGTTTACAGATGTAAATACTGCGAAGAGAAATACACAGGTAAACGCAATAAATAATAAAACACATATCAAAAAAACAGAACGGAAGAAATCCGTTCTGTTTTTTTGTACGCAATCAGACCGATAAGCCGGGTTATGTCATTGGGTAATCATCTGTCTAGGCCTTACGTTGCCATAAGGCTCAAGCGACCCACCTGAAAGCACGACGGGCAGCCGTATCGCTTTCTATTCGGTCTTGCTTCAAATGGAGTTTACATGTGCCCGGCCTGTTACCAGGACGGCGGTAGTCTCTTACACTGCCTTTCCACCCTTACCTCAGCAAGTGAGGCGGTTTATTTCTGTTGCACTGGTCTGGGAGTCACCTCCACCGGACGTTATCCGGCATCCTGCCCTGCGAAGCCCGGACTTTCCTCGTCTGAACCCTTTCGTCTGTTCAGCCGCGATTACCTGGCCTGGTTGCGCAAGTGCTATTCTAGCACGTTTTTTTTCACTTGTAAAGAAATTTCATTCATTACTGTTCACTCCGTTCTCAGTAACGTTGCCAAAATTCATTTCAAATTGCCTGCGGCAATGGAATTTTGGCTTGTATGTCTCGGGATAGTGGCGTGTGAACAGTAACTTTCATTCTACTATTTTACACATTAAAGCAGCTTCCACCGATAAATTCTCTTAAAATCGAATTATTCGGCACTGCCTCGCTTGGCACCGGAACAAAATATTCAAAGAACTTCAGCAGCCTCTTCGCCTCTGTATACTCCGGTTCGTCCTTGGCAATCCCAAACAAAAGCGGTTCCGCATATACTTTCAGGCATGCCAGTTCATAGATCAGCGCAGAATTAAACATCACATCTGCATCCTCCTGGAACGGAAAGATATTCTGTTCTTCACCTCTGCGCACAGACGGCCATCTTGCAATTGTCTCTTTCGCAGAAGTCCCTCTGGTGCGGGCATCTCTTACAATTCTGCGGATCAGACGGCCATCCGTAGTAGGAATCCTGTTATGTTCATCAATATTCAGCTGAGTCAGAGCGCTGAGATAAATCTTAAATTTGCTCTCCTTTGGCAGCGCATAGCTGAGCCTGTCATTCAATCCATGAATTCCCTCGATCACCAGAATATCGTCTTTATCCAGCTGCAGAAAATCACCTTTATATTCTCTGGTTCCTGTTTTGAAATTGAAAACCGGCATCTCTACCCTTTTTCCTTCCAAAAGCTCAAGCATATCTTTATTAAACTGCTCCACATCAATCGCTTCCAGACACTCAAAATTCTTTTCCCCAAACTCATCTACAGGAGTCAGATGCCTGTCAATGAAATAATTATCCACTGCGATCGGATGCGGTTTCATTCCATGGGCAGCCAGCTGAATGGACAGCCTGTGTGAAAACGTAGTCTTTCCGGAAGAAGACGGACCTGCGATCATAACAAACTTCTTGTTTCCGGCTGCGGCAATCTCAGATGCGATTTCCGAAATCTTCGCCTCCTGCATAGCCTCCTGGATCAGCAAAATATCCTGGATACCGCCTCTGGTAACCTTTTCATTCAGATCACCGACTGTCGCAATATCCAGTTTATCTCCCCATTCCTGAGATTCCTTCTGCACACGAAAAATCTTCTCTCTCGGTTTAAATTCAGGTATCCGGTCCGGTTCATTCTGAGTCGGAAGCTGCAATACGAAACCACCCTCATACAAAAACAGATCAAACGTCTTAATATATCCCGTATGGTTCGCCATAAAACCGTAGAAATAATCCTCAAAACTTCCAATACTGTAAAGATTCACCGCAGAGCTTCTGCGGTAATTAAACAGCTTCTCTTTGTCATACATATGATGCTTATGAAAAAGTGCAACTGCCTCACTGGTGCTTACGCTTCGCTTTACAATGGGAAGATTCTCGTCCACGATCCTGTGCATCTGCGCCTTTACCTTATCAATAAATTCCTGATCCAGCGCCATAGGTCCTTTCATTGTAAAATAATAGCCGCTGCCTACAGAATAATGGATTACTACACTGTCTATATTTTCCTGCCCTGCCACATCATAAATTGCTTTCAGAAGAATCAGACTTGCACTTCTGCAATAAGTTTTGTGTCCGATCGGATCTTTGGATGTCACAAATTCAATCTCACAGTCTGCCTTGAGATGCTTATGCAGTTCTCTCAGCCTGCCATTTACGATCACCAGCATTACAGGTGCATCCGTACTTCCTTCGTATTCCTTTACAATCTCACTGTAAGGAATCTTCTCAGGATATTGTTTTGTTATTCCCTGTATCGTAACGTTATACATTTTCTGTCCCATAAATCCTGCCTCCATTTCTGCTATACCGACAAGTAAATACAGTTATCAGATTGTTACTGTTCACTCCGTTCTCAGTAACGTAGCCAAAATTCATTCCAGATTGCCTGCGGCAATAGAATTTTGGCTTGTATGTCTCGGGATTTTGGCATATTCATACCAAAACACCTCGCGGGATAGTGGTGTATGAACAGTAACATCGGCTCCGCTGCCAACAGGCAGATCAGCCAATTTTCATTTATAATTTCATTATTATATGGTAAGAACCCGTATCACAGAATCGTGTACGGGCTCTTTACCTCTGCACAGGAGATTTTCAGTTCCGGAAATGCCTGTGTCAGTTCTTTTTTCATTGCATCCATAAAAATATATTCTGTTCCGTAGTGTCCGGCGTCGATCAGCGCCAGTCCCTGCGCAACCGTATCAATTCCTGTATGGTGGTCGATATCACCGGTCACATACACATCCGCACCGGCCTTAATGACATCCTTGATCATGCTCTTGCCTGATCCTGTACATACAGCAGCACATTTTACCATGCTGTCCAGATTCCCATAAACCTTTACATCATTTAACTTCAAAGACTCTTTGACAAGCTGTGCATACTCTCTCAGCGTCATTTCCCGGGGAAGTTTCCCAACTCTGCCAAAGCCCTGTACTTCCCCCTCTCTCTCTTCAGTTACGGAAAGGACTGTGGTATCATGCATCTTCGTATAGTCTGCACTCAGATCCGCCATACCCAGCACATCATAATTGGTATGCATCGCATAATAAACAATTCCTTTCTGTATCAGCGTAAGGATCTTTCTTCCTGTAAAGCTGTGATTATTGATCTTCTTAATTCCGGAAAAGATCATGGGATGATGGGTAATGATCATATCTGCCCCATCCTCTATGGCCTCAGCCAGTGTTTCCTCTGTCAGATCCAGAGCCAGAAACACATGGCTGATCTCATTTGTATCATCTCCTGCGAGAAGTCCTACGTTATCCCAGTCCTCTGCTGCATCTGACGGGTACTTCTTCTCCAGCCAGGAGGTCAGTTCATATGCCTTCATATTCCTCTAAAGCAACAATAACTGCCTGCTTTTCCTCCTCTATCTCGCCCGCACGCTTCTCTGCATTGGGCGCATTCTTTAATCTGTCAAGAATCTCATTGCGGATGCGAAGCTCTCTTTCCAGATACTCCCGCAGAACAGGATGCTTTCTTTCCAGAAGCATTCCTCCAAACCACTCATCTAAAGTATAAGGAGTATCTTCTGAAATATGCATCTTTTCTCCATGAATTACCTTCATCATAGGATAAAACTTGCCATCCTCCAGAACCATCTCCTCCTCTGTGATCTGCCAGCCGATTTTTCTGACAAATCTGCGAAAATGGGGGATATCTGACTGAGGCTGCAGGATCATTTCCCGAAAGCTCTCCCTGACCTCTGCCCCGTCAGTAAGAATCCTCTCCATGAGAGGGCCGCCCATTCCTGCAATCACAAGAGTGTCGCCCTCTCCCGGTTTCAAAGCCTCAAGTCCGTCTGAAAGCCGGGTTTCTATGTATGCGTCCAGTCCATACTGAGAAATATGTTCCTGCGCTCTGGACAACGGGCCTTTTCTTACATCCATGGCAATCGCACCCGGAATCTTTCCATCCAGATAAAGCGAAACCGGCAGGTATCCATGATCGCATCCCACATCCACAAGTCTGTTTCCCCTGGTCACCAGGCCTGCTATTGCAGACAAACGTAATGAAAGCTGCATAACAGGCTCCTTAGTCCAGATAATCCTTCAGTTTACGGCTACGGCTCGGATGACGAAGCTTGCGGAGCGCCTTTGCCTCAATCTGACGGATACGTTCTCTTGTTACATTAAATTCCTTACCAACTTCCTCCAGAGTTCTGGCACGTCCATCGTCCAGGCCAAAACGCAGGCGCAATACTTTCTGCTCTCTGTCTGTCAATGTACTCAGAACCTCTACCAGCTGCTCTTTCAGCAAAGTAAATGCTGCTGCATCTGCAGGTACAGGTACATTGTCATCCTGGATAAAGTCTCCAAGGTGGCTGTCCTCTTCCTCACCGATAGGTGTCTCCAGAGATACAGGCTCCTGGGAGATCTTAAGGATCTCACGTACACGCTCTACAGACATATCCATCTCTTTTGCAATTTCTTCCGGCGTAGGTTCACGTCCAAGCTCCTGCAGTAACTGACGGGAAACGCGGATCAGTTTGTTAATAGTCTCAACCATATGCACCGGAATACGGATGGTACGTGCCTGGTCTGCGATTGCTCTGGTGATCGCCTGACGGATCCACCATGTAGCATAGGTACTGAATTTATAACCCTTGCGGTAATCAAATTTCTCAACCGCTTTGATCAGACCTAAGTTACCTTCCTGGATCAGGTCAAGGAAAAGCATTCCACGTCCCACATATCTCTTTGCAATGCTGACAACAAGACGAAGGTTTGCTTCTGCCAGACGTTTCTTGGCAGCCTCATCCCCATTCTCCATTCTCTTTGCAAGTTCGATTTCCTCTTCTGCTGAAAGAAGCGGAACCTTACCAATTTCCTTCAGATACATACGTACCGGATCCTCGATGCTTACACCTTCAGGAACAGAAAGATCGATCTTGTCAAGCTCAATCTCTTCTTCATCCAGCTTATCAATGTCTGCATCGTCATCATCCAGGATCATATCATCTGCATTACTGTCTGTAATCCTAAGCACATCCACTCCACTGGCTTCCAGAAAGTCAAATACTTTCTCCATCTGTTCAACTCCCAGTGGCTGATCCTTAAAGAAGTCATTGATTTCCTGGTATTCCAGTACATTCTTTTTCTTCTTGGCAAGCTCCAGAAGTTCTACCAGTTTTTCACTGAATTTACCCATATTCATTTCCATATGTGCTCTATACCTCCATATAGTGTTTATATTTTATCCTTATTCGAAAGAAATATGCAGCTGCTGCCGCTTTCTTCCAAGCTCTTCCAGTTCTTTCTTTGCTTTTACAAGTTCCTGCAGTCCCTGTATATCTGTGGGATCCCAGGTTCTGTTTCTCTCTTTCAGACTCTCATCCTTAATCCTGATCACAGCATCCGAGAAAGCCCGGTTCTGTTCCTCCGGAGTCTCCAGATGGATCGTTGCATTAAAAAGGGATGAAACCTCTCTCTGCTCTTCACTGTCAATGAAAGCATTCATCAGCCTTGCAGGATTCACATCGCCATCCCTGTGCTGCTGGTAAAGCATCTCTGCCACCTGCCTGTACAGAGGAACCACGAAATCTGAAGGCTGGATATATTTTTCCACTGTGTCAAATATGCCCGGATAAGTTACCAGCCAGGTAAGCATCAGCTTCTGTGCTTTCTCTGCTGCACTCTCCTTCTTCTTTTGCTGACCTGCTCCCACAGGTTTAGGCTGAATTCTCTGCTCTGCCGGAGTTCCCTTCATCGCAAGAGCTCCGACTCTCTTTTTCAGATTCTCCACACTGATCCCACTGCTTCTGTAATCCTTTACGATTGCTTCTATATAAAGATTTCTCTCCAGTTCATCGGAAAGCTCCAGAAGCATCTGCGCACACCGCTCAAAGAAACGGTTCTGTCCCTGGGGTTCCTCCATTGGAAATTCCCGCTCTGCCATATGTATGCGGAACATAAAGCTGTCCATAGCCTGCTCCAGACGTTTCTCAAACTCTTCCGCTCCAAGTGCCTTGATAAATTCATCCGGATCTTTATGCGGCTTAAGATTTACCACTCTCGAAGAAACACCTGCTTCCCTCAGGATCGGAATGGCACGAAGGGCAGCCCTCACGCCTGCATCATCACTGTCATACAGAAGCAATACCTCCTGAGTGTAACGCTTCAGCAGACTTGCATGTCCGGAAGTAAGTGCCGTTCCCAGCGATGCCACCGCATTGGTAAACCCTGCCTGATGCATGGATATCACATCCATATATCCTTCACACAGGATCAGATAATTTTTTCTCGTGGTTCTTGCAACATTCAGCCCGTACAGATTCCGGCTTTTATCAAAGATCGTAGTCTCCGGCGAGTTCAGGTACTTCGGCTTTCCGTCACCCATCACTCTGCCTCCAAATCCGATCACGCGGTTATTCACATCCATGATCGGGAAAATAACCCTGTTCCAGAACTTGTCATACATTCCCCTGCGTTCATCCACATTGAACAGGCCGGAATCCCGCAGCAGTTCGTCACTGTAATTCTTTGACTTCAGATATTTGTACAGATCGTCACTGTACTTATCCGAATATCCCAGGCCAAACTTCCTGATCGTCTCCTCACTGAGTCCTCTGCCTGTCAGATATTCATGTGCCTGTCTGCCACTCTCACGACGCAGCTGATAATAGAAATATCCTGCTGCAAGCTTATTGATCTCCAGAAGGGCAGCCCGACGTTCTGCTTTCTTCTTTGCTTCTCCGGAATATTCAATCTTCGGAAGCTGCACCCCTGCCCTGTCTGCCAGATGCTTCAGTGCCTCCCCAAAGGTATAATTCTCATATTCCATCACAAAATTAAATACATTCCCGCCTGCTCCGCATCCAAAGCAGTAATACATCTGCTTCGCCGGTGTTACCGAAAAAGAGGGAGTTTTCTCATTATGAAACGGACAAAGTCCAAAATAGGTACTTCCTCTTTTGTTCAGCTTCACATACTGGGATACAACATCTACAATATCATTCTTCATCCTGACTTCTTCAATGATATCGTCTGAATAACGCATGCTTCGTCCTCCTTCTTGATTGATTAATAGACTTCCCATGCTTTTGGTATGTAAATCTCCCGGAATTTCCTTATAGAATACTGGTCTGTCATTCCTGAGAGATAGTCACATACTGCCTGTTCCTTCTTCTCTCCACGCACGATCAGCTCCCTGTATTCTGTTGACATTGCTTCCGGGTGTTCGACATAATATTCATATAACTCCGTCAGCATCTTCACTACCTTTTCCTCTTCCTTATGGGCTGCCGGATTCTCATATACATTCTGAAACATGAGAGCCCGCAGATCCATCATTGCCTCGTAGATCTCTGCTGACATCTTTATGGTATCCTGCTCAAGACTGTTCTCTATCACATCATGAACAAATGTATTGAGCCGCTCTCTGGTTGTATAACCGAGCAGCATCCGAAGCGTGACCGGAATATCATCCTCAGAAATAATCCCCGCCCGCTGTGCATCATCCATATCATGATGAATATAGGCGATCTTGTCCGAAAGTCTTACTACCTGTCCTTCGAGAGTAGACGGATTCCCACTGGTTCTGTGATTCAGGATACCATCCCGGACCTCCCATGTGAGATTCAACCCTTCGCCGTTCTTCTCCAGTATCTGTGCAACCCTGACGCTCTGTTTATAGTGGGCAAAGCCATCCGGATTCACTGCATCAAGAGCCCTCTCACCTGCATGTCCAAAAGGAGTATGTCCCAGGTCATGTCCAAGTGCGATCGCTTCTACAAGATCTTCATTCAGTCTCAGTGCCTTCGCTATTGTTCTGGCAATCTGTGATACCTCAAGAGTATGTGTCAGTCTGGTCCTGTAATGGTCACCCTGGGGTGCCACAAAAACCTGTGTCTTATCCTTCATCCTGCGAAAAGCTTTACTATGAAGGATCCTGTCCCTGTCTCTCTGATAGACAGTCCGTACATCGCATTCTTCCTCCTGCCGCTCTCTGCCTCTGGAACAAAGACTCAAAGCAGCATAAGGACTGAGCATCTTTTGTTCACGCTGTTCCATGCTTTCTCTGATATTCATAAGCGATACCTCCACAAGCTGACAAAATACCTCTTATTAATTATATTCTACATAAAATTTCAAATTCCTCTTTTTTTCAAAAAAAAATTGAAATTTTTTTATATTTTTTTCAAAAAGGTGTTGACATTAGCTTTTACATTTGATATAGTATCACTTGTCGCGAGGGAGATCAAAAGAATCCCATGAAAATGCGATATGCGGAAGTGTCGGAACTGGCAGACGAGCAAGACTAAGGATCTTGTGAGCATTGCGCTCGTGTGGGTTCAAGTCCCATCTTCCGCATTTAAAGAATGAGGAACTATGAGAAGTCATGGTGCCTTATTTTTTTATTCTTTTTTCTACAATAATTCTTTTCTCAGGTAACCATTTTCCGATCCCCTGCATAATTTATCAGGAAAGCATTATCTACAGGAGCTTGTATGGCTTTTTATCATATGCAGATGCAGCAGGAAAATATAGATACAGGACAATATCAGGTTACCGTATCAGACCGGCTGAACAATCGTCCCATAGAAAACGCACGCGTCAGAATCTCCTACACAGGAGCACCCGACAGTACCATTGAAGAAGTGGCAACAGATTCCTCCGGACGCACTCCTGTCATTGAACTTAAGACTCCACCTCTGGAATATAGTATGGAACCGGTTGAACAGCAGCCATACTCAGAATATACCATTCAGATCGAAGCAGAAGGCTTTGAACCCAAAGAAATCGCAGGAAGCCAGGTATTAGCAGATACTTTATCCAGACAGCCAACAACGCTGAATGTCATGGAATCCAGCGAAACTTTCCAGAGAATTGTAATTCCTCCGCATACGTTGTTCTATGAATATCCTCCCAAAATCGAAGAAGCCGAGATAAAACCAATAAACGAAAACGGCGAAATCGTATTAAGCAAGGTCGTTGTCCCTGAATATATAGTGGTACACGATGGGCCTGTCAACGATTCCGCTGCAGGCAATTATTATGTACGCTACAAAGATTACATCAAAAATGTAGCCAGCAGCGAAATCTATGCCACCTGGCCCGACGACACCATCCGGGCAAATATTCTGGCTATCATGTCTTTTACTCTGAACAGGGTTTATACGGAATGGTACCGGAACAAAGGTTATGACTTTACGATCACTTCCTCCACTGCCTATGATCACAAATGGATCTATGGCAGGAATATCTTTGCCAGCATTGACCGCATTGTAGATGAATTATTCGAGAATTATCTTTCCAGGCCAAATGTACGTCAGCCAATCCTTACCCAGTACTGTGACGGCAAACAGGTACAATGTCGAAACAGAGGATGGATGACACAATGGGGAAGCAAAGCACTGGGCGATCAGGGATACTCTGCCATTGAAATCCTACGGACTTTTTACGGAAATGATATGTATATCAATGTGGCGGAAGCAATCTCTGGCATCCCCGCCTCCTGGCCGGGATATGATCTGGATATCGGTGCATCCGGAAATAAGGTAAGACAGATTCAGGAACAGTTAAACACAATCGCAGAAGCTTATCCTGCTGTCCCTGTTGTTACCGCAGATGGAATTTACGGACCTGAGACCCAAAATTCCGTCAGGATTTTCCAGAGCATTTTCGGTCTGGACCAGACAGGGATCGTAGATTATCCAACCTGGTACAAAATCCAGGAGATCTACGTGGCAGTCAGCAGGATTGCTGAGTTGCGTTAGGGTTGTAGCAAAGCAGACAAAATATGCGCATCAGCCTGCAAAGAACTGATGCGCAAGAATCTATCACCTATCCCTTTCCCTTTTCAGATATCATCTTTTTAAGATTACCTCATTCCTTATAAATTTTCGACAACTACCTTGCATTTCTTCTTACAAAAAGCAATTCCATATGCCAGAATATCATTTCTGTCTTCATTACGAAGCCGTTCATCATAACGCAGCTCCCGAATCTGGTTCATTGCTTTTTCACAGGCTTTTTCCAGTCCGACATAAACTCCTGATTTCGTTATCTGAAAAAATTATAGCACCATTGTATTTCTATGTTTCTCTTATACGTTTTGACTACATTTTGTATTCCGCAATCGCAGTTCTTGTTCTAAGTTTTCGAGCAGTTGATCTAATATCCGGATTACTTCCATCAACTGTTCCTTTTCCAGATTATCATAATGTACTCCTGCTAGCACAGACACCGGTTGTTTGACAAGTTCCCATATCTGCTCAGCCCATTTTCTGGTAATGATATCTTCTTCCGGCGTTCTTTCAAGGTTATATCTGCTGCCCGTAAAACGAGATTATCACTGTACCCGCTTACGAATCCCGCCAGAGTTTTCATACTGCATGGAATCACGATCATTCCCATCGTACGGTAGCTTCCACTCGCCGGACCTGCACCGATGTTATAGTTATCATGTACCTCGTCCGCAAGAGCATATAGCTGTTCCAATGTATAATCTGTCTCCTGTTCCAGCGTCATTTCCGCACCTTTTGTCACGATCAGATGTGTCTCTATTATTTCTTTATACTGCTACAGTTGTTTCAGCAATTCTATTGTAAGGGGCGCTCCGGAAGCCCCACTCATACCGATGATAAGTCTCTTTCTCATTTTTCTTCCTTTCCTGACTTTTCCGTTCATATTAAAGTATGTTTAAAAAATTTTCCAACAATTTGCACAAATTATACCCGTTCGTTTCCTATTTCCTTCGCAATTCTTCTTTTTACATGGATTATTCCAACAAGGAATACGTAAGAAAGAATCCTGTCCAAAAGACTGTTACATCACAGAAACATTGCAGAATAATCTTCTATGATATAAAAAGCTCCCCTCAGTATCACAAATAATAATCACTGAGAGGAGCCGTAATTTCAGAACAGCAGAGCTGTTTTCTTATTAAGATATCTTCTTAGATTAAGAATTTTCTTTCCCAATCTTAACTTTACAATGTTTCCGATAACAGGCAATGCCATAATTTACAATATTCTTCATCCCGTCACTCTTTAACCTTGCAGCATACTGACGTTGTTCAATCTGTTTCAGAGCTTCTGTACAAGCTGCCTCCATTCTGTCTTCCTGAGCATATTTCATCTCGATCACCACTCCGACACGATTCTCCGGAACTTCCAGTAAAATATCACAATAACCTTCACCAGATTCTATATTCGACCAGACAGCCCAGTTCTCCATATGACTTAGCAGCCCCAGCAAAACTCCATGATAAAAATTTTCTTTTCTTCCCTTAACTGCCGTATCCCGAATACTGATTGTATTCCATAAATAGTCGTTAAACAAATCTTCTATCGTTTCTGCATCTCCATCTGGAAAAGCCATGCATAATTTATCAAGCTTCTTTACATCCTCAGATGACTTTTCCTGAAACCATTCCCTGATCTGAAGTTCAAACAATTCTTTAATTTCCCTGTTAGGAATTGCCAGACGTAACTTTCTGCTGTCTATTCTTTCACGTTGTGTTAAATACCCTGTTGTAAAAAGTATACTCCAAAGATTCTCAATGGATTTATCCAGTTCATTATATGTCAGTTCCTGTTTTATTTCTTTTATAACCGTTTCTCCCGAAATCAGGTTTTCGATTTCATCTCTCGTCTGTTTATTCGCTTTATCTATAAAACGACTCACAATGCTGTTGCTGCTGGTATTAGACCAGAAATCTTCTGGTATCGCATCAGAATCTGCACATAAATTTCTGCAATAACTGATCACATCCCAGGGACAATACACTGCTTTCTTTCCAAACTGATAACCATCATACCATTCCCTGATTGTTTCATGGTAGTCAGAAAGCCCAAAATATTTCAGCATTTCTGCGACCTCATCATCTGTAAATCCAAAGAACTCATCAAACTGTACACTCGTAATCGAAAAAACATTAAAATTATTTAATCCTGTAAAAATGCTTTCCTTCGCAATTCTCAGGCATCCCGTAAGTACTGCAAAAAACAGGCTCGAATTTGTCTTCAAAACATTTCCAAACATGTTTCTGATCAAAGATACCATCTCGTCATAATATCCATACTGGAACGCTTTATCTAATGGCACATCATACTCATCAATCAAAAGAACCGCTTTTTTTCCATAATGTTTCTCCAGTAATACAGTTAATATAAGCAGCGCCTTCTCCATTGTGGCATCAGACATTTTGAAATCGCCATGATCATCAACGACAGTCAATGCTTTATAAGAGTTTTTTTCTTCCTCTGTAAGGCGGCTGCTCTCTGCCAGAGCACTAAGTCTCCACGCCTCCATTCCCAGAGTATTCTTCAGCGATTTCCGGGCTGACTCAAAATTTAATCCCTCCACATTCTTCAATGTAAGCGAAATTACCGGAAACTTTCCCATATATTCTTCACACAGTTCTTTTTCACGGGATACCTTCAGTCCATTAAACAGCGATTTATCACATCCGATTTCCAGAAATGACTGCAGCATATTCATATTCAGAGATTTTCCAAAACGGCGAGGACGTGTAAACAGATTCACTTCTCCCCAGTTATGAAGAAGTTCTGTTATCATTTCTGTTTTATCCACATAGTAAAAATTATGCCGGATTATTTTTTCAAAACTATCTATTCCAATTGGCAGTTTCTTTCTGTTCCGCATATTTTTCATCCTCCTTCATTACCAGATTTTGCAAGTCAAACGGATATTCGCAATCCGCATTCGGTTAAAAAATTCCCCGAAAAACAGCTTCCCTGATTTTAGATAATGATAACATGAAACATTTGTAACGTAAAGCAGGAGTTACTGCCACTTCGAGCCCGACTAAGCCAGAAATAATAACAGCAATTTTTATTTCAGACAGGAATTATTTATGCTAAAATGTACCTAATTATAACAATTCCGACGTAATTTCCTAAGCATAACAAAACAGCAGCCATTGCGGTACTGTTTAGAGTATCTCACAATGGCTGCCTGTCTGATATCACAATTTCATTTGTTATTTCTTATACCAGAATTTCTTACATTTCACCAGTACCTTTCCATCCGGAGCATCTGCCATCCTTCCGATTTTAAACCTGTAATTTTTTGTCTTTCCGGCCGGAATATTTACATTGTAGGTTTTGGTCGGTGTTGCAGTTTCATCCAGTGGTATCTCAAAATACATCGTTACCTTTGTAATCGTATAACTGGAAGTGTTCTGCATACGGGCAGTTATATACAGCTCTCCTGTGTTCGGATTGTACTCATATCCCTTGTAGCTGACTTTGAGCTGGTTTAGCTTAGGTATCGCTGACTTATACCAGAACGATAAGCATTTTACCTTCGGCGCTTTATATGGCTGCTGAGTCATTTTTCCAATATAAACCGTCTTATTCACTGTCTTTCCGGGATTGATCGTTACACTGAAGGTCTGGGTTATGGTTCCATCCTCCATAATAGGTATCTCATATCCCATCTTCACTTTTGTAATCGTGTAACTCGAAGTATTTTTCAGACTCAGCTTCAGATATAACTTTGCTGTATCATTGTCATATTCGAATCCTCTGTAGGTTACTTTAAGCTGTTTGGCAGTTGGCTTGGCAGCAGCCGATGCTACCCTTGGGAAAAATAAAAGTGCTGCAACTGCCGCCAGAAGAAAAAATACCAGATAACTTCTACATTTTCCTGCAAATCGATTTTTCATACTCATAAAAATCTCCTCCTCTCTTGATGTGCCATTATAGTTTCAGGCAAATATCAGGAAATACTTTTGATACACCTGATATTTTTTTCAGATTTATTATATATTTACAATACAATATCAGGAAGAAATTTTCTATTAACTATTGGTTAGTTTTTTATAAGCGCCATTACAGTCATCTATAACTTTGATTGTAATTGACCTAAAAAGAAGCAGATCTCCGTTTCTGAACTCAGAAATGAAAATCTGCCAGCTTAACTTATGATACTAACGGCAGTACGTAAGTCACCCAGAACCATGACATAGGCATGATCAGCACCATCGCCGGTATCATGTCCGCAGTTGGGAAGTTCTTCAGCTTCACCATACGAAAACCGGTTGCAAGCATCAGAAACCCGCCACAGGCTTTAAAGTCATTGATCATGCCCGGTGTAGTCAACGGGAAAATCGCCGTTGCTGCAAAGAACAGGATCAGGAAAATGATCACCTGCGGAATGGCGATCATACACACTACCATTCCCAGGCTGCAGGCAAAAATAGCTGCTGTAAATAAATCCAGAATAGATTTGGAGATCAGCACTGAATGATCCCCGCTCATTCCGGATACGATAGAGCCATAGATTCCTGTTCCGCTTGCACAGAATAATACGATGATCGTCACCAGTGTATTCATAAACTCATCCTCAGAAAGCTCTGAATTTGAATTCTTGATAAATTTGCCGATCACACGCTGCATAACACCGGCACCGGCATTAATCCTTTCTCCAAGATGAATCGCAAGTCCGATTCCCGTACCGATCACAACAGAAAAAATAACCGCCGGCATATTTTCCATCAGACCGATGGTGCTGATTCCCATTCCCATAGAACATACCCCGAATACAAGGGTAATATCCTCTTTGAATTTCGGACTTAATTTGTGCCCCACAAGAGCCCCCAGGATTCCGCCGATAACTATGGATAATGCATTGATAATTATTCCAATAGGCATAACCTTTTTCTCTCTCCTTTATCTTTATCTTTTTTCTTCTTCGTAAATATTATACCCATCTCTGCCATTCTGTTTTGTCTTATATAGTGCAGTATCTGCATTTTTATACAGATCAAGATATCCTGTTCCATGTTCCGGAGCAAATGCCATTCCGGCACTAATGGTAATATTCTTTCCATTCATTTCCGTAAACGATAATTCTTCAACCTTTTTTATCAGACTTTCGATTCTGGAAACAGCAACTTCTCTGCTGTCCGTTTTCCTCATATATACTACAAATTCATCACCACCAATCCTGCCAACAATATCTCCTTCACGAAAATGTTCATGAAGCACTTCACCAAATTTGTGCAGGACTTTGTCCCCTGTAATGTGTCCATATATATCATTTACTTCCTTAAAATGATCCACATCCATGATCACAAAAGTTCCCGGTTCCTGCGGGTGTTCCTGCAGAACATTATGGATCCGTTCTTCTGTACTTCTCTTATTGTACGCGCTGGTCAGTGCATCTGTCTCTGCTGCCTGAATAAGCTGTTTATCCTTTGATCTGTTCTTAACAAATCCCCAAAGGAACAACATGCTTACCATAACACAAAACCCGATTGTAAAAATCAGTTCATATCTTCGTACAAAGTTATAAGATTTCTGCGCTTCAGAAACAGGGATAACATAACAAATCATCCAGTCATTCAATCCCATATCTGTATAGGCCAGATAACGGTCTGAATTATAATCATTTCCAATTCTTATTTTCATCAGTCCATCGGCACCCACTGTAAAATCTTTTTTCACTTCTGTCAGGGACGAATCAAAAATAAGTGTCTGATCATCATAAAATTCAAAGAAGTTATCGCCATATTCAATCTCATGATAGGCAAAATCACCATCATACGCAATAATCTCACCATCACTGGTAGTAATCAGTGTATATCCTACATCTTCAAAGAAATCGTTAAACAGCATACGGCTTAATGCAGTTACGTTATAAGAACCACCCAGAACTCCTATCACTTTTCCGTTTTTCCAGACCGGTACGCCCAGAATTACACGGGTTTCTTTATCTACGCTGCTCTCCAGTGGATCGCTTAGTGTTTCTTTTCCCTCCATTCCTTCCTTAAAATATCTCCTCAAAGATACATTCTTCTCTGCTCCGTTATCATAATGAGCCGTACCATCTGCTTCAATCAGTGCTGTACGCTCTAAAGCAGTTTCCTCTTCAAGCGATATTAACATTTCCATATTTTCATCCGACACAAGTTCTTCGGATTTTCCAATCTCTTTTGCTATACCCCTCAGATATCCATAATGAATATCCAAAATTGCTTTAATATGTTCACTCTGTCTGGAAACATTCGTCTTAATTACTTTCTGCGAGTTACGCTCAATAGAATTCTGCGTGCATACCAGAAATATGCCCAGACTTACTGCTACCGCACACACAAATATAAGAGCAGCAGCTACATACTCAGTGATTTCATTTTTCTTTCTCATAAACATCTCCTTTCACCCCACATTTTTCTGTTTGTCTTTTGTTGGGTTACATTATACACACACTTTCCCGAAACTGCGTTCAAAATACTTTCACTGTTAATCCTCTGTAACAGATTTGTGTAATACATATATCTGTCGCTTAAACCTTCAGGACAATTTTAATATATCAAATCGAACTGTGAAAATCCAGATAAATCGTCAAATTTTCGTCAAAAAAAGACAGACTCTCTATTTTCTTTCAAGATATCTGTCTTTTTAATCATATACATTACATTGGTTCTAAAGTGTGTTTAAAAAATGCTTTACACAAGATATGCGTCACATTTTATGGGAGATTTTTTCAAACCCACACTGGTATGCCAGATGATCAGATCAGCTTAACAATATCATTATACATAACAAATACCATCAGCGCCATCAACAGCATCAGCCCTGCGAAATGGATGCCGCCCTCCACCTGTCTGTTAATCGGTTTTCTGCGGATTGCCTCTATGACAAGGAATACCAGCCGTCCACCGTCCAGTGCCGGAAACGGAAGGAGGTTCATAACTCCAAGGTTTGCAGAGAGCAGAACTGCCAGATTAAGCATATTCATCCACAGGATCATGGTTCCTTCGCTTTTGCTTTCCTCATACGTAGTTCCGATTGCATCCACAATTCCGACCGGACCACTCAGATCTTTCATTCCAAGCTTTCCGCTGACCAGCTCTTTCAGGCTGAGAATCGTTGTACGTACCATATATTTTACTTCTACGGCACCATATTTGACTACATTCAGCCCTTTTGCTTTTTCAGAATACATATTGTAGGTAAATCCTGATTCTGCCGTACGGTATTCTTTTGGTGTAACCGTAATATCATATTCCTGTCCGTCCCTGGAATAGGTAATCTTTACAGACTTTTCTGTCAGCGGATTCTCCTGAATATATTTCTGGTAATCTGCTGCATTTGTAATCTTCACTCCATTAATGGATGTGATCACATCTCCCTGCTGAATCCCTGCTTCCTGCAACGGCATTCCATCCATTACAGATTCCACTGTCATGGCAGAAGTATCATCCCCGTTGAAATTGCAGCCCAGAAGGTATCTCACATTTGTATCCGACTTATAGGAAATGTCCATCTTCTTTCCATCACGCTTAACAGTCAGGTTAATGGTATCTCCCTCTTTCAGCTGGTTCAGATAGGAATATACATAGAGATCTTTTCCCAGATCAATGTGATATCCCTGATAACCGGTAATAATATCTCCCTCTTTCAGTCCTGCCGCCTCAGCCGCAGAACCTTCCTTTACGGAAAGAACTCTGGATGGTTCATATCCTACAGCACCTACAATGATCACAGACAATACAAATGCCATGATAAAGTTAAATACCGGTCCTGCGGCAACTACAGAAATCCTGCCCCACACAGACGCACTGTTAAAAGTTCCCGGTTCATTCTCTATGTCCGTATCCTCCCCCAGCATGGCACAGGAGCCACCGATAGGAAGAAGTTTCAGTGAATATCTGGTATCTCCTTTCTCAAAACTGTAAAGTCTTGGTCCCATTCCCAAAGAGAATTCTGTGACCACGATCTTATTCAGCTTTGCAAAAAGAAAATGTCCCAGCTCATGAAAGAGAATGATTGCACTGAATATGACAATTGCAATAATAATTTTCAATCTACCACCTGCTTTCAATCCAACGATAAGTTTCTTTCTCAATCTCCAGAATCTGATCCAGGTCCGGATCCTTTACTGCTGTATGTCTGCTCATAGACTGCCCGATAATCTCGTAAATATCCAGAAAGCTGATTTTTTTCTGAAGGAATTTGCGGACTGCCAGCTCATTTGCAGCATTAAAAACGGTTGGCATACTGCCGCCTGCCCTTGCCGCTTCCACCGCCATTGGAAGACCTTTAAAAGTTTTCCTGTCCGGCTCCTCAAAGGTGATCTGCTTCAACATATGAAAATCCAGTCTGTCGCCTTTTAAAAATCTTCTGTCCGGGTAGCATAATGCATACTGTATCGGAAGTCTCATATCCGGTGTTCCAAGCTGTGCCATCACTGCACCGTCCTCGAATTCCACCATAGAGTGGATAATACTCTGCGGCTGAACCACAACCTGAATATGATCCAGATCTACATCAAAAAGCCATCTGGCTTCCATAACTTCCAGACCTTTATTTACCAGAGTTGCAGAATCCACTGTAATCTTCTGTCCCATTACCCAGTTCGGATGCTTCAGCGTATCCTCCAGAGTCACCTTCTCCAGATCTGCTGTTTTCTTTCCGCGGAAAGGACCGCCGGATGCAGTGATGAGCAGTTTATGTATCTGCTCTCTTTTCTCTCCATGAAGTGCCTGGAAAATAGCACTGTGCTCGCTGTCTACAGGCAGGATCTGCACACCGAACTGCTTTGCCAGCGGCATGATCAAATGTCCGGCTGTTACCAGTGTTTCCTTATTTGCCAGAGCAATATCCTTACCTGCAAGGATTGCTTCCATAGTTGGTCTGATTCCTATCATTCCTACGATAGCGGTCACCAGAATGTCTGATTCTTCCATTCTGGCAAGTTCGATAAGACCACCCATCTGGCTTACGATTTTTACATCCAGATCCTGCACACGTACTGCCAGATCTCTGGCTGCCTCTTCTTTCCAGACTGCAACAAGTCTGGGATGAAATTCACGTATCTGCTTCTCCAGCATTTCTACATTGCTGCCTGCTGCAAGACCAACTACTTCCAGGTCATCATTTGCACGTACCACATCCAGTGTCTGTGTTCCGATCGAACCTGTAGAACCTAAGACTGCTACTTTTTTCATATTGTACCTCATTTCAATACTTATACAACAATTTTATAAAATTACTTCTGACCTGACAGTTCTCATATCAGAAAATACTGTAAACATGTATATCAGAAGAATATATGCTCCGTTAGAGCGCGTCTGAAAAAGGCTTTCTGCAAGATGTGCGTCACAATTTGTGGGATATTTTGCCCGGATGAGGGCGCCGTAGCGGGCTACGGCAACTGAATTCGGGTGAAATATCCCGCAAAGTGGGGCGTGCAGATTGCGGGAATGATTTTTCAGACACGCTCTAGATCTCAATCATCACAAGAGAGAGGAAATAAATAACCGGTGCTGTGAAGATCACACTGTCGAATCTGTCAAGGATTCCTCCATGTCCCGGAATTAATTTTCCATAATCTTTAATCCCCTGATTTCTCTTGATCGCAGATGCAGCCAGATCGCCTACCATGGAGATCAGTGCTCCGATTGCACAGATCACAGCATATTCCAGCATCGGTCCCTGAGTGGCTGCTGCATAGATCACACCAAGAAGTGCAGCTCCTGCCACACCACCCACAGCTCCCTCCACAGATTTCTTAGGGCTGAGGACAGGTGCCATTTTATGTTTACCGATCAGCATTCCCACACAATATGCGCAGGTATCACATCCCCATGAGCACAGAAAGATCAGCCATACGTGGAACTTTCCACCGGGAAGCTCTCTGGTAAGATAAATAAACGACAACATAACTGCCACATACACAATACCAAACAGTGCAGGCATTACCTGCCCTGCCTCATAGGTTGGATAAGTGAACACGTATACAAACATGAGCAGCACAAGTCCGAAAATGATTGCCAGCACTCCATACCTCTCAAAATCAAGCAGTACTGCCAGATAATATAATACTGCGCCTAAATAGCCTGCTGCTGCCAGCAGATTTATCTTCTCATCCTGCACCTTCATTGCTCTGTACAATTCTCTCATTCCAATGAGAGAAACCGCAAGAAGTGTGAAAAACAGCACATAATCACCGCTGATAATAGTGGCAAGCGCAATAATCACAAGCAGGATTCCGCTTAAGAGTCTTGTCTTAAACATTCTTTACTCCTCCTTAACTCCGCCGTATCTTCTGTCTCTCTGATTATATTTCTCAATAGCCTTAATCAGCTCTGCTTTATTAAAATCCGGCCATGCCACATCTGTGAAATAAAATTCTGTATAAGCCATCTGCCATAACAGAAAATTGGAAAGTCTCAATTCACCGCTTGTGCGGATCATCAGATCCGGATCAGGGATTCCTGCCGTATCCAGGTAATTGTCAAAAACATGCTCATCAATTTCTTCCGGCTTTACTTTTCCATCTGCAACATCCTGCGCAAGTTTGCGGATACCTCTTATGATCTCATCTCTGCTGCCGTAGTTTAATGCAATCTGGAAATAGATTTCATCATATTTCTGAGAATATTGTTCCAGACGTGCAATACTTTCCTGAATATCCTGATCAAATGCCGAAACCTCTCCGATCACCCGGACACGCATTTTGTTCTTATCTGCCAGTTTAATACATTTTTTCAGATAACTTCGGAACAGTTTCATCAGACCGTCCACCTCATCTTTGGAACGTTTCCAGTTCTCTGTGGAAAAAGCATATACAGTCACATATTTAACTCCCAGCTCCTTCATATAGTCACAGACTGTTTCCAGATTTGCACAGCCCTTCACATGTCCGTAGCTTCTGGGCATTCCCTTTGCCTTCGCCCAGCGTCCATTACCATCCAGAATAATGGCAATATGATTTGGTACATTCATACTCTTGTTTCCTTTTCTTATCCTGTTATTCCTTTAACCTTACTGTCTCATCATAATGAACCACAGTTTCCGGTCCATTATCTCATTCAGATAAAAAGAGAGCCCGCATTCATGGAGCTCTCCTTTTCGTTTCCCTTATACGGTCATGATTTCTTTGCTCTTTGCATCCACTGCCGCATCAACTTCTTTGATATATTTATCTGTGCTCTTCTGGATTTTCTCCTCAAGTTCTTTGATTTCATCCTCAGATACATCCTGTTTTGCAAGTTTCTTAAATGCATCATTTGCATCACGACGAATGTTGCGGACTGCTACTTTGGCTGCTTCGCCTTTTTTCTTGACATCTTTAACCAGTTCCTTACGGCGTTCCTCTGTAAGTTCCGGGAATACAAGGCGGATTACTTTACCATCGTTGCTTGGATTTAATCCAAGGTCAGAGGTAAGGATTGCTTTCTCAATTCCTTTGATCAGGCTGCTTTCCCATGGCTGGATCTGGATCATACGAGCTTCCGGGACAGTGATATTTGCCACCTGCTGAAGAGGTGTCGGAGCTCCGTAATAATCTACGGCGAGTTTGTCAAGGATATGCGGGTTCGCACGTCCTGCACGAATTGTAACCAGTTCGCTCTCAAGACTTGCCAGTGTCTTTTTCATCTTCTCTTCATATTTCTGAATTCTCTCATCCATTAGGTTCGTCTCCCTCTTTTTATAGTTTTTATATTACACTTTCTCTGTAAACTGACTTATAAGCCTTACTTATACAGTAACCTTAGTTCCGACAAATTTGCCATGTACTGCATTGATGATGCTGTCTTTTTCATCCAGTGCAAATACCAGCATCGGCATCTTCTGTTCCATACACATGATCGATGCTGTCAGATCCATAGCTGCCAGTTTCTTTGCAACTACTTCTTCAATGGAAATTTCATCATATTTTACTGCATTCGGGTTTGTCTTCGGATCACTGTCATAAATTCCGTCAACAGCTTTTGCAAGAAGGATTGCTTCTGCTTCGATCTCTACTGCGCGAAGTACAGTGGCTGTATCTGTGGAGAAGTAAGGATGTCCTGTACCGCCTGCAAAAAATACGATCTTGCCCTGTGCAAAGCTTGCTTCCACTGCATCCTTAGAGTAAAGGCTTGTAAATGCACCGCATACAAATGGTGTAAAGATTTCTGTCTTTAATCCAAGGTATCTGCAGATATCAGATACATAAATACAGTTCATAACTGTTGCAAGCATACCAATCTGATCAGCCTTATTCCTGTCGATAGTCTCACTGGTGCGTCCTCTCCAGAAATTACCTCCGCCGATCACGATGCCGATTTCCAGTCCTTCCTCAGCAATTGTCCTGATCTGCTTTGCAACTTCAATAACAGTCGCCTCGTCAAATCCGGTCTTCTTCTCACCGGCAAGGGCTTCACCGCTTAATTTTAATAATACACGTTTCATAGTAACTGTCTCCTGAAATTAATTTTATCGCAGGTAACAGAGGATCGGAATACCTCCTCTGTTACATTCGTAGTTCTATTCTACCATATTCCGGCAACAATTTCATTACCATTTTCATCAACTGTTGTAGAAACTGTGAAATTGCTGTAATAATGGAATCCTGTTTTACCTGTCTCAGGATCATCCTCATAGCTGCTGCCCTGTGGAGAACCGCATGCGCCTTCCAGTGCATCCAGAGACTGACCGATATACTGTTCTGCTGTGGAAATCATATCGCCGCCATTTCCCGGATCATCGTTACTGCCCGGATTATCATTAGTACCCGGATCGTCTGAGTTTCCTCCATTGCCCGGATCATCTGAATTATCCCCGGTTCCATTGCCACTGTTATTATTCTGATCAGAACTGTTGTTACTATCTGTGGAATCAGAATTATCTGCAGACTTCTTATCACTGTCGTCTGTGGAATCTGATTCTGACTCACTGTCATCTGTAATGCCAAGACGTTCCTTTACCGCATCAAGCGTGGATACTTCTTTTGTTGATGTACCTGTCAGATATTTTGCATATGGGATCGCATCATCATCTGTGCCATCCATACATAACGTAATCTGCGAAATTGTTCCAAGCGGAATATCGCGGAAAAAGCATTCATTCTTGTCCTCATCAGCATATGCAATACGGATATCATAGGAAGCTGTACTCTTGTTGGATGTTGTCTGTGTATCTGATGTCTGTGTACCTGATGTCTGTGTACCTGATGTCTGTGTACCTGATGTCTGTGTATTTGCAGTCTGCATATAATACAGTGCCTTGTCCTTATCTGTCAGGGTAAACATTCCATTGATGAGATCATCTCCCCATCCTCCATCCTCGTCTGCATCATAATCCTCACTGTCTTCATCCACATGAGTCCGGATATAGAGTGACTGGATGTCATCCCCTGTATTATTTACAAACACAATCTTAGATGCTGTGGAAGTTTTCTCCCCCATTACATTCTTTATGTCTTCATCTGCTGTCTGCTGCATATCCACCATATCGACTGCCTTGGTTACTTCAGGAGTCGGGGTAGCTGTTACCTCTACAGGTGCTGTCTCTGTTGTCTTTTTCTTACCACATCCGGCAGCTGCCACTGTCATTACTAACAGACCTGCCAGTATTAAATAACGTTTCTTCATAATATATTCCCTCCTGCTATATGGAATATCTTTTTTCTTTTTAACAATGTCATTTTTTCAATTCCCTATTATTGCAGAGTATCGAAAACTTGTCAACTAAGCCTCTGCCGATTTCATACAATTTTAAGACTTTCAGGTTTTTAAAGTTTCTGCCTGCGGACGCATTCTTATGAAAAAATCACATTTTTCCTACTTCATATTATTGCACAAAAGGAAGCACACACTGTAATCAGCGGATACTCCAACAGAAAGGACTGCCATGTTACTCTGGCAGTCCTTTCTTATCCTTTTGTGGTCATATTTAATATATTTCTATTCTGCAAGCTTCATCAGAAGTTCCACACATTCTTCCTCTGATAAAACCGAAGTATTCAGGCAGATATCATAGTTTTCCATTTTGCCCCATTCATGTCCTGTATAAAAGTTATAATAATCTCTTCTCTGACGATCTTTATATGCAATTCTGTCAAGTGCCTCTCTCTGAGAAATATGCTTATTTTTCTTGATCCGTTTAATACGGTCTTCCATATCAGATGCATAAATATACACACGAAGCAGCTGATTATCATCTTTCAGGATCTGGTCTGCACATCTTCCCACAAAAATACATGGACCTTCCTGTGCCAGGCGCTTCACTGTCTCTTTTTGCGCATGAAACATCTTCTCCGGAATTGTCAGGCGTTTTTTATCCTGCGATTCTTCCGACATCATTACTCCGATTGCATAGAGAAGACTGGTCTTGCCTTTAAATTCATTGATGATTTCCTGGCTGATTCCATGCCTCTCTGCTTCCTTCAGCAAAAGCTTACTGTCGTAACAGGGAACTCCCATTTTTTCTGAAAGCAAAGCTGCAATGTGTCTTCCACCGCTTCCATACTGTCTGCTGATCGTGATTGTTTTCATAGGGCACCACTCCTTTCAGCTCATCTGCCTGAAAAATGAATTGTTATTTTTTTATCTATATGATAGATTATACGAATTTTCGAATATTTTTGCAATATCCATTAATTTTTTCATAACATTTCACAATTTTGAGCCAAAGGATTTGGTAATATTATCAATATAGATTCTTAACCTTAAAGTCACGTTCTGCTTCTCTTCTCTGGTCTTTCTTTGCGATATCCTGTCTCTTGTCATAAAGTTTCTTACCTCGAGCCATTCCGATCTCTACTTTTACCAGACTGTCTTTGAAATAAACTTTCAGAGGTACCAGCGTCAGACCTTTCTCTTTTAGCTTTGCTTCGATTTTGTTGATCTCATACCTGTGAAGCAGCAGCTTACGGATCCTCAGGGGATCTTTATTAAAAATATTGCCTTTTTCATAAGGGCTGATATGCATTCCGTAGATGTAAACCTCTCCGTTTTCCACACGTATAAAGGATTCCTTAATACTACACTTACCCATGCGCAGGGATTTTACCTCTGTTCCTGCAAGGGCAATGCCGGCTTCATAAGTATCTTCTATAAAATAATCATGAAATGCCTTTTTATTATTGGCAATCAACTTCATTCCTTTTTTCTTTGCCATAATATCCTCCAAGCCATTTTTATTTAACTCTCTTCTTCATCATCAAATACCAGAAGTGTATCCATACATTTTTATTTAATTCTCTTCTTCATCGTCCCGGATATCAGAAACCAGCTCAAAGTCTACAGTCTTGAGCATCTTATCTGCCTCTGCCACGCGGACACGAACCTTATCTCCCAGCTTGTACACTTTCTTTGTCATCTCACCGCGAAGTTCATAGCTCTCCTGGTCAAAAACATAGTAGTCATCACGCAGCGTGTTGACATGAACCAGTCCCTCTACAGTATTCGGAAGTTCCACATAAAGCCCCCATCCGGTAACACCTGAGATAATTCCCTCGAACTCTTCTCCCAGATGGTAGGACATGTATTCTGCTTTCTTCAGCTTGTCTGATTCACGCTCTGCCTCATCTGCGCGGCGTTCGCATACACTGGACTGCCTCGCAACTTCATCAAGGATTTCAGCATAGTGTTCGGTTCTGCCTTCACGCATCAGTCTGCCTCGTAAGTTATCCTTAATGATCCTGTGGATCTGCAGATCAGGATATCTTCTGATCGGAGATGTAAAATGGCAGTAATATTTTGCTGCCAGTCCAAAGTGACCGCTGCATTCTGTTGTATATTTCGCCTGTTTCATGGAACGCAACACCAGACGGCTGATCATTGCTTCATTCGGAAGCCCTTCGATACTTTCGATGATCTGCTGGATTTCTTTTGGCGTGATTTCTTCTTTTGCTTTCTGAATCTTCACACCCTGATTGTGAAGTAATGTCAGAAGACTCTCCACTTTCTCCGGATCCGGGTTATCATGGGTTCTGTATACAAACGGAATCTCTTCTGTGCAGTATTCCTGTGCCACAGTCTCATTTGCCATCAGCATGAAATCTTCAATGATTTTGGTTGCCACATTTGCTTCATATGGCTTAACATCGATTGCTTTTCCTGCTGCATTGAGAATAATCTTGCTCTCCGGAAAATCAAAGTCAATGGAACCTCTGTGATGGCGGCTGTTTCGTAAGATTCCGGACAGTTCTTTCATCATAAAGAACATCGGGATAAGTGCATCATACCGTTTCTTTGCTTCTTCGTCTGTGTCCTCAAGAATGTTCTTTACATCAGTATAGCACATTCTCTCATTTACGTTAATCACTGTTTCCGCGATCTGATGGGAAACTACCTTACCCTTTTCGTTAATGTCCATCAGGCAGCTCAACGCCAGTCTGTCCTCTCCCTGATTCAGAGAACAGATTCCATTGGAAAGACGTTCCGGCAGCATTGGCACAACGCGGTCTGCCAGATAAACACTGGTTCCACGTTTCAGTGCTTCCCTGTCCAGAGCACTGTTATACTGTACATAGTTGCTTACATCTGCGATATGGACTCCCAGATGATAGATATCCCCTTCTTTTGTCAGGGAAATCGCATCATCCAGGTCTTTGGCATCTTCGCCGTCAATAGTGACTGTCTGCAGATGTCTCAGATCCAGCCTTCCATCTCTGTCTGCATCCAGCACATGATCCGGAACACGCTGAGCCTGCTTCATTACTTTCTCAGGAAATTCACTTGGGATTCCGAAGCTCTTGACGATTGCCAGGATATCTGTACCCGGTGTTCGGATATTTCCCAGATTCTCCTTAATTTTTCCTTCAGGATTCTTATTTCCGGAGCCGTAATCTGTGATCACCGCGATTACTTTATCACCATTTTTAATTCCTGCTGCTTCTTTTCTCGGAATGAAGATATCTTTGGAAAATTTCGGATTATCACTGATCACAAAACCGAAATCCCGATTTAACTGGTAAGTTCCTACAATTTCAGGCATACCACGTTCCAGAACCTTCACAACTACACCTTCCTGGCGTTTTCCCTCTTTTTTGTCATCTCTGATGATGATCCTTACTTTATCCTGATGCATGGCTGTTCCTGTATCACTTTCAGGAATAAAGATATCCTCATCCTGTCCTTCGATTTCTACGAAGCCGAAACCTTTGGGATGTCCGATGAAGGTTCCCTCAGCCTGGATTCCCTCCGGCTGCTCTTTTTTATTTTTATCTTTCTTCTTTCTACCATACTCTGATCCGTATTCTTCTCTTCGGTCATCGTAATAACGGTCATCTTTTTTCTTTTTCCATTTTCCTTTGACCTTTTCATATCTGCCCTTGCGGTCTACAGATACCTTTCCTTCCTCGCAAAGTTCGTCCAGAACATCATACAGCTCTCTTTTCTCTTCTTTTGAAAGTCTCAGAAGAGAAGAAATCTCGCGGAGTCTCATTGGCTGATAAATAGGATCTCCCATCAGTTCCAGGATAAACTTTTTTCTTCTGTCCATATCTTTTTTACTCATATTACTCCTCACAGCCTCCGCAGAGGACTTTTATCTGATTCAGCTCTTTATGACACAAAAAACACTCTTGCACATAACAAGAGTGTTTCAAATTTCTTTTCTGATTAACCAAGCATATTTAATGCTACAGAAATTACAAAAAATAAAATTCCCATAATAGTGGTTGCCTTAACAAGTCCGCCCTCCATGGAACGACCTTTGTTCTTACCCCAGTATGTTTCTGCTGCTCCGGCGATAGCACCAAGTCCCTGCTGCTTACCTTCCTGCATAAGAACTACTACTGTAAGAGCGATGCAATCTATTATGAAAATGACACTCAGAATGATCTTAATAATCTGCACTTCGTTACACCTCCTAATCAACTGAGTTTCATTGTAACATAGCCGGATTGGGATTTCAACCACAATTCAGAGTTTTTGTCAGGTTTCTTAACAATTTTTTTCATTTTCTTTAAAAGGATTTTCATACACTGCCAGTTCTCCCAAGGCCTCATGGATACGAAGAAGCTGGTTATATTTGGCATTTCGGTCCGAACGGCAGGGTGCACCTGTCTTAATCTGGCCGGCACCTGTGGCAACTGCCAGATCTGCGATAAATGAATCTTCCGATTCTCCTGATCTGTGAGAAATTACTGCCCTGTATCCCGCTTTCTGTGCCATTTCCACTGCGTCCAATGCTTCTGAAAGTGTTCCTATCTGGTTTAATTTTATCAGAATGGCATTTGCCGCTCCCAGTTTGATACCACATGCAAGACGTTTGATATTCGTGACAAACAGATCATCACCTACAAGCTGTATTTTATCTCCCAGTCTTTTTGTCATCTGTTTCCAGCCTTCCCAGTCATCTTCCTCAAGTCCATCTTCAATGGAAACAATCGGGAACTTCTCTGCAAGTTTTTCATAATATTCTATCATCTCGCCGGAATCCCTGAGAACTTCCTCCCCTTTCATTTTTCCTTCTCCGGGGAAAACATAAACGCCTCTTTCTTCATCGTACAGTTCACTTGCCGCAGCATCAATTGCAATGCTGATATCCTTTCCGGGTTCATACCCTGCCTTTTTTACTGCTTCCAGAATCACTTCCAGGACGCTTTCTGAATCGGAAAGATCCGGTGCAAAACCTCCCTCATCCCCGACTGCTGTTGACAGACCTTTTTGTTTCAGGATAATTCTGAGAAACTGGTATACTTCCGCACACATTCGGATCGCCTGCTCCATATTTTCCGCTCCCGTCGGCATGATCATGAATTCCTGTAAATCCACCGTATTGTCAGCGTGACGTCCCCCATTTAAGATATTCATCATCGGTACAGGCATCTGTCTGGTATGGCAGCCGCCAAGATACTGATATAAAGGAACGCGAAGAGCTGCTGCTGCCGCCCTTGCTACTGCCAGGGATACTCCCAGTGCCGCATTTGCCCCTACATTACTTTTATTGTCTGTGCCGTCTGTTTCTATGATTTTTTTATCAATATAGGACTGATCCAGAGCATTTTCTCCAAGAATTGCTTCTGCCAGCTTTGTATTTACATTCTCCACTGCTTTGCGGACACCAAGTCCGGTGTAGCAACCTTTTTCTCCGTCACGAAGCTCCACTGCCTCGAACTTTCCTGTGGAAGCTCCCGAAGGGACGATTGCCCTTCCCGTATATCCATTTATCCCGATCACACCTTCTCCTACTGTTACTTCTACTTCCACTGTAGGATTTCCTCTGGAATCAAGTACCTGTCTTGCATGAACCCTTCTTACAGGCAGATAACGTAACATATTAGAACCTCCTGATCATTTTAATAAACCGGTAACTGTTCCATATTTTCACAGTTACAGTTAAACCTCAAGTACAGCGTTTCGTAAATAACTATACCAATCGCGTAGGATGCGGATTCGAGTGTGCTGGTATAAAAACGCAGGCGTAGCGGGCTACGCTGAGGCTTTTAGACCTGTGCAATCGGATTCGCAGACAAGTGAGTGGTATAGTTATTTCGAAAACGATGTACTAGTCAAAATACGTCACTGAGAACGGCGTGAACAGTAACGTAATTTGACTTGTATATCTTTACAATCATATTTTTACCCAATATGCTTCCAGCTATGCATTGTCTATATCCATTATTATTTTCAGAATATTTTATCAATACAAATAATTTTAATATTATCTTTTAAATATTTTTGCAAATTTTCTATTTTTATTCTTGACATTTCATTCTTTATCTGTTATATTAAGTTCATAAAACAAAAGGGATTACGAAAAACAAAAAAGTAAAGGAGTGAGACCACCGAAAACATAATCTTTTCTTCATAATTTAAGAAAGCGAGGTACAGACCACCAGAATAGCAAAGTTTCAAATTCATGACTTATAAGAAAGGTAGGTACGGACCACCAAGAACTTAAGCTTTTAAATCCAACTAAGTTTTATAAGTAGTTCCTATCAAACAAGGAAGGTACAGTCCAATGGAAACCTAACGATTTATCTTATTTTGAACGTAACAGTTAAACATTCTAAAGAAGGTACGGTCCAATGGAAATTTAATGATTTACCTTATTTTTAAAGTGACATTCAATCAAAATAAGGAAGGTACAGTCCAATGAAACGTTAACGATTTACCCTATTATAAAACGTAACCGTTCATTTACATGAAGAAGGTACAGTCCAATGAAAACTTAACGATTTACCCTATGAAACTATAAAAGGAAGGTACAGACCAATGGGACAGTAAGTTGAACCGTTAATTTCATAATTCAAATTCATACAATTTCATAATTTATTTTACAGAAAGTGAGGTATCATCCCTTGGATACAGAATCTTAACAGGAGCCACGATGAAATATAAATCTGTGGCTCTTTTATTTGTCATTCAGCTTCTATAGTTCCCCTCTTTCTCATATATTAAACTAATATCATTCCGTTCTGAGGTTAATACTCTCTATGCATCTCAAATACATATCTTCCACTCGGATTTTCTCTTCCAGATTTACCAAGATTTTTCTTCTTTTCTGTGCTTGTGCATTTATAGGTTCCTCTATAGGAAAAATCGTATCGCACAACACTGCCAGACAGACTGCTGCTTCTGCCCAAAGTTCCAACTGGGGACTCAGTTTTCAGGAAGAAGGCAAACGTCCTGTTGGAAATGCAACGATAGAAGAACTGGCTCAGTACAATGCCTTTTTTGCTGAAGATACCGAAGAAAAGAAAATCTATCTCACCTTTGACGCAGGCTTTGAAAATGGAAATACTCCTGCTATTTTGGATGCACTGAAAAAACATCAGGCACCTGCTACATTTTTTGTGGTTGGAAATTTCATTTCGGAAAACAAAGATCTGATCAAACGAATGGAAACGGAAGGGCATATTGTCGGCAATCATACTATGACGCACCCGGATATGTCAAAAATTTCCACAAAAGAATCTTTTCAGAAAGAATTATCCGATGTAGAAAAAATTTACAGGGAAATTACAGGAAAAGAAATGACAAAATTTTACCGCCCCCCACAGGGCATCTACAGTACACAGAATCTGTCTATGGCCAGAGAACTGGGATATCACACATTTTTCTGGAGCCTTGCCTATGTAGACTGGTACCAGGATAACCAGCCAGATCCGCAGGAAGCTATTTCAAAACTGACGAAACGGATTCATCCGGGAGCTATTGTACTGCTACACAGCACCTCTTCCACTAATGCACAGATTCTGGATGAACTGTTGGATAAATGGGAAGAGATGGGATATTCCTTTCATTCTCTGAATGAATTATGATCATTTAACATTTTCCGATACTGTTCACACACCACTATCCCGCGAGGTGTTTTGGCATGAATATGCCAAAATC
>NZ_JAJDMJ010000031.1:0-44808 GCF_020593585.1 Blautia sp. DFI.6.71 | reverse complement strand
CTAAGGACTGGGATTATGAACTGATCGATATGCTCGGTTATCCGAGAAAAATGTTCCAGAAGCTGATCATGCCTGGCACAGGCATCGGACATCTGTCAGATAAGATCAGGGAAGAAGTGGGATTTGATGTGGAAGTAGTTGTACCTGCAACACATGATACAGGATCTGCTGTACTGGCAGTTCCTGCAAATGATGATGACTTTATCTACATCAGTTCCGGAACATGGTCACTGATGGGTATTGAAAGAAAAGAAGCAGACTGTTCTGAGAAAAGCTGTGAGATGAACTTCACAAATGAAGGCGGTTATGCAGGCCGTTTCCGTTATCTGAAGAATATCATGGGACTCTGGATGATCCAGTCTGTACGTCATGAAGTGAATGATGCATACAGTTTCGCAGAAATCTGTGCAATGGCAGAGAAAGCAAAGGATTTCCCGTCAAGAGTAGACGCAAATGATGAGTGTTTCCTTTCTCCTGACAATATGACACAGGAAGTTAAGGATTACTGCCGCAGAACAGGACAGAAAGTTCCGGAAACTCTGGGAGAGATTGCAACAGTTATCTACACAAGTCTTGCAGAATGCTATGCAAAGACAGCAAAAGAGCTGGAAGAGATGACCGGCAGGACTTACACCCGTATTCATATCATAGGCGGCGGTTCCAATGCAGGATATCTCAATGAGCTGACTGCAAAGGCAACAAAGAAAGAAATCCATGCAGGTCCAGGAGAGGCAACTGCAATCGGAAATATCACAGCACAGATGCTGAAAGCAGAAGAGTTTAAAACAGTCGAAGAGGCTCGTGCTATCATTCATGAGTCCTTCGGTGTAAAAGTCCATAAAGAATAGAAACTGTCTCAGATATATTATTTAAAAGAATTGCAATAGAAAAAGAATCCTGGAATTTTCAGGATTCTTTTTTGCAAAAAAATAAATACATTTAGAGTGCCGCTGGCAGTAGCGTCCACATTTCGATTATAACAGTTAAAAACTACAGGAGATAAAGCTGATAGAGAAGACGCCGTTTTACTGAAAGTGCTCTGTATTCAGTACCAGCTGTTTGCGGAACTGCGAAGGTGACATGCCACACTGTTTCCGGAAAAATCTACTGAAATACAATGGGTTTTCATACCCGATCAGATTGGATATTTCCGTAATATTATAACTGGTTGTTTCCAGAAGCATTTTTGCATTGGTAACTCTTAATGACTGGATATACTGAGCTGGTGTGGTATTGGCATATTGACGAAAGTTTTGTATGAACCAGCTCATGGCGGGTGGCGGCATCATCGTCATTGGCACTACACTGATCCCGCTGCTGTCTGGCCTGTTTTAAGGTAGGCGCTTATGGATTTTCTCACCGACTGGCTCACAAACTGGCTCAAAGAGCTTCTGATTGGCGGGATCATGGGAAACCTCGAAGGTCTTTTTGATACCGTCAATACCCAGGTCGGAGAGATTGCGGCACAGGTAGGGACTACCCCGGCGGCGTGGCACGCCGGGGTTTTCTCCCTGATCCGACAGCTTTCCGAAACGGTGATCCTGCCGATTGCCGGAATGGTGCTGACCTTTGTTGCCACTTATGAGCTCATACAGATGCTTTTGGAAAAGAACAATATGCACGAGGTTGACGTTGCGAACCTCTATAAATGGATGTTCAAAACAGCCTGTGCAATCTTAATCCTGTCAAATACATTCAATATCGTCATGGCTGTGTTCGATGTGTCGCAGAGCGTTATCGCGCAGGCAGGCGGGCTCATTCAAGGTTCTACCGATGTTTCGGCGGATATGCTTGCCGAACTGGAAACCTCGCTGGAGACGATGGACTTAGGGCCGCTGTTGGGGCTGTGGCTGCAGTCTGCGCTCATTGGCTTCACAATGAAGGCGATGGGAATTATCATTTTCATTTTGGTGTATGGCAGGATGCTGGAAATCTATCTGCTGACCAGTCTGGCCCCCATCCCCGTTGCTACGCTTTCCAACCGGGAGCTTGGCGGCACCGGACAGAACTACATCAAGTCCCTGTTTGCCGTGGGCTTTCAAGGGCTGCTGATTCTTGTATGTGTTGCAATTTACGCGGTGCTCATTCAAGGCATCGCAACAAGCGGCGATCCCATTGGGGCGATTTGGGGAACTGTGGGCTACACGGTTCTGCTTTGCTTCATGCTCTTTAAGACCGGGAGCATTGCCCAGCGTATCTTTGGCGCTCATTAACAGGAGGAGGTGCTTATGCCGAGAAGATACGGGGCGGATGGAACGCGCTTATGGAATGGAAAAACGCCGGAGGAGTTTACTGAAGCGGACGCTTACCGCTTTATGGCGGAAACGGAGGCCGTCCTGCAAAAAAAAGAGCTGATGGACGACCCCGCCCAGCCTGCTCCGGCAAGCGGAAAGGAGGAATTTTATCTGAGTAAGAAAGACGATGTATTGCTGACCCCGGAGCAGATTGCTGCGGAGGAGCGGCGCTGGCTGTTTGATGCTCCCATCGCGGAGCTTGCAGAAGTCAAGGGCGTTAGCATTGATGAGGCAGTAAAAATGCGGACAGATGCTGTCTTGCAGGAGGCGGTTGTTCCGATCACGGTATCTGTCCGTCCGATTGAGCCGCAGGGTAAACTGATCGGCTTCGCCAGCGTCAATTTTGGCGGTGTGGTCATCGACGATTTTAAGGTTGTGGACGGGAAAAATGGGATTTTCCTCGGCGCTCCCTCTAAACCTGATCCTGCCAGCCGGACGGGATACCGGGCTACGGTTCGGATTCCTGACCGCGCCACACAGGAACGGATCAATGCGGCTGGTGTGGAGGCGTATCATGCGGCGGTGGAACAGCTTGTTGCACGGGCCCAGGCGGTACGGCCTGCCCCGATCAAGGAGCAGATGGCCGAGGCCGCGAAACAAGCTGGAAAAGAAAATGCCGCCCGACCTGCACCTGCCAAAGCAAAGGAGGCCCGCAATGACCGATAGCCGCACTTTGGGACAACGTGTCCCGAAGGAGGGCTTGTTTCTCATGGACGGCATCGAGGGCTTGCGTTCTTTGCCAAAACATAGCGTGGATATGCTGCTGACTGATCCGCCCTACGGTACAACCCGGAATTATTGGGATGTGCCCCTGCCGCTCCCGGAGCTGTGGGAGGCGGTGAAATGGGCAGTCAAGCCGAATGGCGCAGTGCTGTTTTTCGCACAGTGCCCCTTTGACAAGGTGCTGGGCGCATCCAACCTCGCCATGCTCCGCTATGAGTGGATTTGGTACAAGGAGCGCGGAACGGGCTTTCTCAATGCAAACCGGGCTCCACTGAAAAAGTCCGAGAATATCTTGGTGTTTTACCAGAAGTCCCCGGTCTACAATCCGCAGTTTACTTATGGCAAGCCTTATGCCCGCGTTCATTCCCGAAGCGGTACAAGCTCCAACTATGGGAAATTTGAACGGCAGGGATCGGAGTCCAACGATGGCCGCCGCTATCCCGGAAATGTACTTTTTGTGCCTACGGTGTCCGGCGGCATCCACCCCACGCAGAAGCCCGTGGAGCTCTGCGAGTATCTGATCCGCACCTATACCCACCCCGGAGAACTGGTCGCGGACATTTGCGTTGGCTCCGGCACAACCGCGATTGCAGCCATCAACACAGAACGCCGCTTTGTATGCTTTGAAACGGCCCCGTCCTTTTATGCCGCCGCCAGTGAGCGCATCCGTGCGGCGCAGGCAGTAAAAAGCTCCGGCGAGAAAGGAGTGTAATTATCCAGCAGTATTCTATCATTTACGCCGATCCCCCTTGGCGCTACTCGGCTAAGAAAGTACAGGGCGCGGCGGAAAATCATTATCCCACTATGAGCATTGAGGATTTATGTGCGTTGCCTGTGGCTGATCTTGCAGCCCCGGACAGCGCACTCTTTTTATGGGCCACTTTCCCGCAGCTCCCGGAGGCGCTCCGGCTGATCGAGGCTTGGGGCTTCACCTACAAAAGCGTTGCTTTCGTCTGGCTGAAAAAGAACAAGAAAGCGGATAGCTGGTTCTATGGCCTTGGCTTCTGGACAAGGGGCAACGCGGAAATCTGCCTGCTGGCTACCAAGGGACACCCGAAGCGGCAGGCTGCCAATATCCATCAATTTATCATTTCCCCGATTGAGGCCCACAGCAAAAAGCCGGACGAGGCCCGCGACAAGATTCTTTCCCTGATGGGCGATCTGCCCCGCGTGGAGCTCTTTGCCAGGCAGACCCCGCCCGGCTGGGCTGTATGGGGAAATGAAGTAACACCAACCATCCCGGACTTTGGGACACATTGTCCCGAAGTACAGAAAGGAGTGTGATCTATGCCCTATGTAAACGTACCAAACGATTTATCCAAAATCAAAACAAAGATGGCTTTCAACCTCACCAAACGCCAGCTTGTCTGCTTCGGCAGCGCGGGCGCAGTGGGGATTCCGGCCTATCTGCTGACCCGTGGCACCCTCGGCAATACCGGGGCGATGTTTCTCATGCTGGGAATTATGCTCCCGGCGTTCCTGCTGGCCATGTATGAAAAGGACGGCTTACCCTTTGAAAAGGTTGTGCGGAACATCATCCGGGCCAAGTTTCTAAGGCCGGGGATCAGGGCCTACCGAACCGAAAACATTTATGCGCCCTTTGCCGGGCCGGGCGCTGGAAAGGAGGATGTGATTGAAAAACACAAAGAAAAAAACCGGAGCCGCCGCCAAGGGTAAAGGCCGGGCGGCCCTGTCTGCCCAACAGACAATCCCGTATCTGTCCATGCACCCGGACGGTGTGTGCAAGCTCCCGGGTGGGCTCTATACAAAAACCGTGGAATATGAGGACATCAATTACTCCGTGGCATCCACCGAGGATCAGACCGCCATATTCAGCGGATGGAGCTCATTCCTCAACTATTTTGACAGTTCGCTGCCGTTCCAGCTTTCCTTTATCAACCGCCGTTCCCATTCCCGCAGCCGCTATCAGGTCAATATCCCGAAAGCGGATGACAACTATAACAGTGTCCGGGACGAGTTTACCGGGATGCTGAAAAATCAGATTGCCAAAAGCAATAACGGCATTGAACGCTCAAAGTACATCACCTTTGGCATACCCGCCGAGGGGATTGCGGAGGCTCGGCCCCGTCTGGAGCGTGTGGAGGCCGATGTCATGGGGAACTTTAAGCGGCTGGGCGTTCCCTCGGAGCCTATGGACGGGCGGGCCCGCCTTGCGCTGCTTCATAGCCAGATGCATCCGGGGAGCCGCGAAGCGTTCCGCTTTTCGTGGAAAGACATCCCGCAGACCGGGCTTGGCACAAAAGACTTTATTGCCCCGGACAGTCTCGACTTCCGCCAGTCCCGCACATTCCGCATCGGCCAGTATTGGGGTGCGGTGTCCTACTTGCAGATTATGGCATCAGAGCTTTCGGATAAGCTGCTGGCGGAAATCTTGGAACTGGATGCGGAAATGACCGTGACCATGCACATTCAGACCGTGGATCAGCTCAAGGCAATCAAGACCATCAAGGGGAAAATCTCTGACATCGGAAAAATGAAGGTGGAGGAACAGAGAAAGGCTGTGCGCTCCGGCTATGACCCGGATATTCTTCCCCCTGACCTGATCACATTCAGCAAGGACGCGGCGGAGCTTCTTGCCGATCTGCAGTCCCGCAATGAGCGAATGTTTCTGCTGACCTTTACGGTGGTAAACCTTGCGCCTACCCGCCAGCGGTTGGAAAATGATGTGTTTACCGTGGGCGGTATCGCACAGAAATACAACTGCGCTCTGCGCCGTCTGGACTGGCAACAGGAACAGGGCTTTGTTTCCTCGTTAGCTCTTGGCTACAACGAGGTAGAAATCCAGCGCGGTATGACAACCAGCTCCACCGCCATCTTTATCCCCTTTATGACAAGGGAGCTCCGCATGGCTGGGCAGGCCCTCTACTATGGCATGAACGCACTTTCCCACAATGTCATCATGGCTGACCGCAAAAAGCTGAAATCGGCAAACGGGATGTACTTGGGCTCTACGGGCTCCGGAAAGAGCTTTGCCGCAAAGCGCGAGCTCTTGAATGTGTTTCTCACCATCCCGCAGGATCGGATCATCGTGGTTGACCCGATGGGCGAATACGCGCCGCTGGTGCGAAGGCTGGGCGGTCAGGTGATCGAGATTGCCCCGGACAGCCCGCACCATCTCAATCCGATGGATGTGGAGCTCAATATGGCTGCCGGAGAAAGCCCGCTTTCCATGAAGGCGGATTTTCTTTTGTCCCTGTGCGAGCTGGTGGTCGGCGGCAAGGAAGGCTTGCAGCCCATTGAAAAGACGGTCATTGACCGCTGTGTGCGTTTGGTGTACCGGGAGCAGGCGCTCGGATTGGAAACCGCAAAAACGCCGCTGTTGCAGGATTTGTACGAAGAGCTCTTACGCCAGCCGGAGCCCGAGGCCCGGCGCGTGGCAACTGCCTTAGAGCTTTATTGTACAGGCTCCCTCAATCTTTTTAACCATCCTACCAACGTCAAGACGGACAGCCGTGTGGTGTGCATCGTTCTGAAAAACATGGGCGAAAACCTTAGAAAGATTGCAATGCACATCACAAACGAGTTTGTTTCGCAGGCGGTGGATCAGAACTTCCACGAGGGCGCGGCAACTTGGTGCTACTTTGACGAGTTTCACATTCTGCTCCGTGATCCACTGACAGCCAGCTACTTTGTGGCGGTCTGGAAAATGCTGCGTAAAAAAGGATGTGTGCCGTCTGCTTTGACGCAGAACGTCAAAGACCTTTTGGCAAGCCGTGAAATCGAGAACATTCTGGACAACACGGATTTTATGATTCTGCTTTCGCAGGCGCAGAGTGACCGTACCATTTTGGCAAAACAGCTCGGTATTTCCGAGCACCAGCTTTCCTATATCACACACAGCAATTCCGGCGAGGGGCTGTTGTTCTATGGAAATGTGACCATCCCGTTTGTGGATCGGTTCCCTCGCGGAGAAATCTATGACCTGCTGACTACCCGCCCGGAGGATATGAAGAATGAAACGAAAAACGAATAAGGCCAAGGAGGAGGCTTGGTCGCAGACCGCCCACGCCCCTGACGAGGAGCAGTCCGGGCCGGAGGCTTCCGACACTTCGGGACAAAGTGTCCCAAAGTCCAAGTTCCGCAAAAAGAGCCAGCAAGAACAGGCTGCGGCAGCAAAGCTCCGTATGGAGTCCCAAGGCGAAAAGCTGGAACAGGCCCAGGAGAAGCTGGCAAAACAAAAGCCGCCGAAAAAGCCCGGCCCGGTAAAACGCATAGGCCGTGTTGCCAGTGGTTCCGTTCACAGCTTCGTGCATGGCAAGATTTTTGAAGTGGAACAGGAAAATGTCGGCACAGAAGGCGCACACCGTTCTGAGCTTGTGGGAGAAACCGCACTGCGGCATGGCTCCCGCTTTGTGCGCCGTAAAGTCCGGGAACATCCGGCAAAAGTGGTACGCAAGGCCGAGGCCCGCTATACCAAGCACACGGCGGACTACCATTTTCACACCGCCGCACAGGAGCACCCGGAGCTGACGAAAAATGCGCTTACCCGCTACTGGCAGAAGCAACGGCTCCGCAGGCAATATCGCAAGCAGGCAAAGGAGGCTGCAAAGCAGGGCGCAGCTGCGGCGGGGAAAACTGCCACAGCCACAGAACGCCTGACCGCCCGGGCAGTGGAATTTGTCAAAAGTCATCCCGCAGGTGCCGTGGTTGCGGTGCTCTGTGTGTTACTCCTGTTTGCTATGCAGTCCTGTTCCTCTACCATGCTTATGCTGGGGAACGCCGGGGCCGGTGCATTAGGGGCCAGCACCTATCCTTGCGAGGATCGGGATATGCTGGCCGCCGAAGCTGCCTACTGTGCGCTGGAAGAAGATTTGCAGCATTATCTGGACACCTATGAAAGCACCCATGACTATGACGAATACCACTTCGATCTGGACGAAATCGAACATGACCCCTATGTGCTGCTTTCTCTTTTGTGTGCGCTCCATGAGGGACAATGGACAATAGACGAAGTCCAGGGAACGCTGCAAATGCTGTTTGACCGCCAGTACATTCTCACGGAGGATGTGGTGGTGGAAACCCGGTATCGCACAGAAACCGACACATGGACGGACGAGGACGGCAACTCCCATACAGACACCTATCAGGTGCCTTACGACTATTACATCTGTACGGTCACGCTGGAGAACTTTGATTTATCCCATGTACCCGTGTATGTCATGGGCGAGGATCAGCTTTCCCGGTATGCCATCTATATGGCAACGCTGGGAAACCGCCCCGATCTGTTCCCGGATTCTCCCTATGTGAACAAGTACATTACCGGGAAACCCGGTGACTACGAAGTGCCCGGAGAATATCTGGACGATGAAACCTTTGCTGCAATGCTTGCTGAAGCGCAGAAATACATCGGCTATCCCTATGTGTGGGGAGGCAGTTCTCCTGCCACTTCCTTTGATTGCTCTGGCTACGTTTCGTGGGTCATCAATCACTCCGGCTGGAATGTGGGCAGGCTGGGAGCCCAGGGGCTCTATAACATCTGTACGCCGACCAGCTCTCACAAACCCGGTGATCTGGTGTTCTTCAAAGGCACCTATGATACGCCAGGCGTGAGTCATTGCGGGATTTATGTCGGTGATGGAAAAATGCTGCATTGCGGAGATCCCATCGGCTACGCAAATTTGAATACAAGCTACTGGCAATCTCATTTTTACGCCTACGGGCGTTTACCGTGACAGGAGGTTTTGAAATGGCAACTACCAAAAGCATGAAAATTCAGGCCGAGATTGATAAGGTCAAGGCCAAAATCAGTGAACAGCAGGCCCGGCTCAAGGAGCTGGAGCAGAAAAAGCTGGAGGCGGAAAACAGCGAGATCGTGGACATTGTGCGTGGTATGAGCATTTCCCTTACGGAGCTCCCGCTGCTGTTTGAAAAGCTGAAGGATGGAGGTACTTTGGGACAAAGTGTCCCGAAGTCCGAAGAAGAAAAGGAGGAAAACTGAATATGAAACACATTCGTATGTTGGCGGCGGGGCTTTGCTCCGCCGTTCTTTTATGCGGCTTTGCAATCCCGGCCTACGCCTATTCGGACAGCGGAAATGAGGAACCGCCTGTTGTGGAAGAAACTCCGGCCCCGGAACCTGCACCCACCATTACCCCGGGCGAGGGCTTTTCGGAGGATGGAAACCTTGTGACCCGCGATCTGCTCTATGATGCTGCAACCAACAAGCAGTTCATCACGGTGGAAACCAGCGGCGGCAACACCTTTTACATTGTCATTGACTATGACAAGCCTGTGGACGAGGACGGCGAACAGTATCACACCTACTTTTTGAACATGGTGGATGAGGCCGATCTGCTGGCGGCACTGGAGGCCGCTGGCGGAGAACTTCCGGCCTGCTCCTGCACAGAAAAATGTGCGCCCGGAGCCATCCATACGGATTGCGAGGTCTGCGCGGTCAACATGACCGAGTGTGCTGGCACAGCTCTCGAACCCGCTCCGGTGACGGAACCTGCGGAGGAGCCGGAACCCGAACCCCAGCAAAAAAGCAATACTGGGACACTTCTGCTGATTTTAGCAGTGGCTGTTCTGGGCAGCGGTGCAGGCTGGTACTTCAAAATCTACCGCCCGAAGCATGAAAAAGCTGCTGTACCCGAGGAGGATTACAGCGAGGAACTGGCCGATTATGACGATCCCGAGGACGATGGGCCGCCTTGGGACGAGGACGATACCGAAAGCGAGGATAATGAATGAGATTTACAAATAACCCCTATGAGGGATTTATGAAAGAAAAAAGCTACTTCAAGGGTGTGCCGCCCAGCCTGCCGCCGAAGGGCTCCCGCTGTGATGGCTGCCCTTACTGGCGCGGGATCGGCTGCGTGTTCTGCTACCGGGAGCAGCTCAAACCACCGGGCAACGGGAGGTGATGCTGTGGGCCGAGAACTGACCCGGACAGAAAAAGCGGCAATCCGCAGGCTGGTGTCAAAATGGTGTGCCAACTATGACCGGGACTGCGGCTGCCTGCCGCTGGATTGCGAGTGCTATATGTTTGGGAAATGCTGGACGGGGGCTTATTGCCGCTACTTCCGCGAGGCTGTTCTGCCCCTTGATCCGGCGCTGGAGGCTGCGTTGCTGACAGAGGGGCCAAGGCCGGATTTCAAGGCTTGCCCGGTATGTGGCAGAGCCGTGGCTCCTGATGGACGGCAAACCTATTGTTCGGCGGCCTGTGCAAAGGTGGCACACCGCAGACAGCAGCGGGAATATATGCGAAAAAAGCGGGGCTGATGTGTTGACAATTAGGACACCCAAAACCCGCTTGTGACAAGGCTTTTTAAGGCCCTTTTCTGCGGGAGGCGTATGTTTCTACGTCCGGCCCTGTTTCCGTGAGATGCTGTCAACATTTTAGCTGCCGGGGCTTTGGGACAATTTGTCCCAAAGTTCCGGCTTTTGTGGAAGGAGGTACTATGCCGAAATATTATCCGATCAATGAAGAAGCCGCAAAGCGGGCAAAGGATATGAACAGCTTTTCCGACTATCAGCCGGGCTCCGCTACGGCGAGCTACCGGGCAATGGTCGATGAAGCGTATGCAGCGGCGGAACGCCAGAAAGCCCGTGTCGATCCCATGTACCATGATAAGATTGACACACTGGTGGATCGCTATGCCCGGAAACTTGCCGAAAATCTGAATGAACGCAATGTGATTGATGCCCGTGTACCCTCTATTCTGATCTCCGGGGGCGGTAATTTCCCTGTGGCAAAGAAGCACAAGCAGAACGCCGCCCGGGATCGCAACTATGGAGAGTATGCGGAGATCTCAAAACTGCTTGATAAAATCCGCTCTGTTGGTATGGGCGGGATCAGCGCAGACGATGATCTGGCCGTGGAAAAGCTGACAAAAAAGCTGGAGGGGCTGGAGTTCCAGCAGGCCACCATGAAGGCGGTCAATGCGTATTTTCGGAAACACAAAACGCTGGACGGCTGCCCGGAGCTTACGCCGGAGCAGGCAGAAAAGCTCAAAGCAGATATGGCGCAGTCATGGCACTTGGATAAAAGCAAGCCGTACCCCGCCTATCTGCTTTCCAACAACAACGCCAACATCCGCCGTGTACGCCAGCGCATTGAGGAACTGAGCAGCCGCTCCGAGTTTGCTGGCTGGACATTCCCCGGAGGCGAGGCAAAAATCAACGAGGCTGAAAACCGTTTGCAGATTATTTTCGAGGAAAAGCCCGATGCCGATCAGCGGCAGGAACTGAAAAGCAACGGCTTTAAGTGGGCTCCCAGCCAAGGGGCATGGCAGCGGCAGCTTAACCAGAACGCCATCCGTGCTGCGGCCCGGATAGACTTTCTGCGACCCGAGGACGGTACAAGCCCCTATCAGCTCCAGCCGTTTGTGAAAAGAGAAAACAAAGAAATGTCTCGATGATGGGAGGTGTACTATGGACAAAAATCAAGGCTATGCTATTTTGAAGGCGGTCATGCTGGAAAATGGGCGGGGATTTGCATTGGGCGAGCATCCCACCGCGCCATCCCGCTATGTCACATGGGCCTGCTATGATGACAAGGACGGCCAGCGGCAGTATGAATGGGGTCACTATGGAAATGACCGCACCGCGATGGAACAGGATTTCACAGACCGGGTGCAGGACTATCAGCGTATTTATAACGTCGGGATCAGGCAGACCGAGGCTCCCGGCCTTTACAAGTATTATTCGACCCAGCGGCCTGTGGACATCGGGACATTCCCGAAGCCGCCCTATAACAAGCCGGATGAAATTTTCAATTATGATCAGCGCGTCCCGGTGGAAAATGGCTCGTTCTTGGCTTGGGGCTATCTTACCTATACCCGCCCGCTAACGGAAAAACAGGCATCCTACTATGAGCTGCGTCCTGCGCCTGATAATCCCGACAGGCCCCGTCCGATTGCCGAGCAGATGAAAAATGCGGCAAAGTTGGCGGAGGCAGATCGCGGCTCGGAGGCTCCGGCTCCCCAACGGAGGCAGCCTGACCGTGGCGATAGATAAGGAGGTGCGTATATGGAAAAGAAACGTGAACAGGAATTGTCTGTACTGGAGGTGCTGCGCCTGCACCGTGAATTTCATTTGCCGCACCCTGTTCCGGCAGACGAACAGGAAAAGCCGCTGGATAAGGTAAAGGAGCCGCCCCGCGCCTGCCGCAGCCGGGAGCGTGAGGAGCGATGACAAAGAAACGCCGCCGTCCGATCCATCTTCATGTGATGGTGTCGGAGGCGGAGCAGGCTCTGATTCAAGAACGTATGGCGGAGGCTGGCATCCGTAATATGGGAGCCTATATGCGGAAAATGGCCCTGAGTGGGTATGTGCTTCATGTTGACCTTTCGCCTGTTCGTGAGCTGGTTTCGCTCCAGCGGCGCTGCTCCAACAATCTGAACCAAGTGGCAATTCAAGCCAACACCTACGGCGCGATTTATCCCGAAGAACTCGCGGCCTTGCAGCGGGACTATGCCGCTTTGTGGAGGCCGCTGTCTGATCTCTTGAAACAGCTCTCCGCGCTGGTAGAGCTCTGACTCATCCGGGGAGTGGTTGATACCGCTCCCCGGCTTTTTCTACTTCGGGACAAAGTGTCCCAAAGTAAAAATACTGTTTGCCGGAAGGAGGGATTTTTACGGCGACCACCTACATCCGCCCTTATAAAACAGCGGCGGGAAAAAGTGCAATTCAAACGATGGAGGATCGTTTCACCTATGGCCTGAACCCGGAAAAGCTGGGAGCCGTATCTTCCTATCTCTGCGATCCGAACACGGCTCCCGCCGAGTTTCTTCTGGTAAAAAGTCAATACCTTGCAGAGACAGGCCGGGCCGTATCTCGCGGGGCACTGTTCTTTCAGATCCGGCAGGCGTTTCTGCCCGGGGAGGTTACGGCGGAAGAAGCAAACCGTATTGGTTATGAAACGGCGATGCGCTGGACAAAGGGAAAGCATCAATTCTTTGTCTGTACGCATACCGATAAGGCCCATATCCACAATCACATTTATTTTAATGCAACGGCCTTTGACCGCTCCCGGAAATTTCATAATTTTATTGGTTCGTCCTTTGCCCTGCGGCGGCTCTCTGACCGCGTGTGCATTGAACATGAATTGTCTGTTATCCAAAATCCGCGCCAGCACAGCAAGGGCCGCTTTCTTCACTATGGCCAGTGGATCGGGGAAAAGCCGCCCTCTGCCAAGCAGCGGGTGCGGCTGGCTGTTCTCGCCGCTTTGGAGAAAAAGCCCACGGACTTTGCCGACTTTCTTCGTCTCATGGAGGAGTCCGGCTTTGCCGTAAAACAGGGGCGCGGCGGTGTCATCTCATTCCTTGCGCCCGGACAGGAAAAACCGACCCGGCTCCGGGCTTCCACACTTGGAGCCGGATTTGACCCGGAGGACATCAAGGCGGTAATTGCTGGGGAACGTCCGCTCCCTGAACTACCAGAGGAGCCCACGGTTCCGCCACGGCGAGTTAATCTTATCATCGACATTCAAGAGCGTATGGCCCAGGGCAAAGGCCCGGCCTATGAACGATGGGCCAAGGTCTACAACCTAAAACAGATGGCTGCCGCGCTCCAGTATTTGCAGGAGCATCATCTGACAGACTATGCGGCGCTGACGGCCCGCACCGAGGCTGCTGTGGATCACTTTCACAAGCTGTCTGACGAGCTCCGCACAACGGAGGAGGCTCTTTCCAAAACCTCGGAGCTGATGGCTGCCACGGTGGACTATGCCAAGACCCGCCCGGTGTTCGATGGGTACAAGGCTGCGCGGTACAGCAAAAAGTATCTGGCCCAGCACGAAGCGGAGCTTGCCACTTACCGGGCGGCAAAGGATACTATGAACACCATACTGAACGGCGCAAAACTCCCTAAGATTGAAGCACTAAAAAAATCCCGCCGTGAGCTGGCGGGACAAAAGAAAGCGCTTTATGCAGAATACCGGGAGGCCCAGCGGCAAATGCGGGAGGCCGTGGCAATAAAAGCGAACATTGATCATCTGCTCGGCATAACAGACGAGCGTGAAAATAAGGCCCAGGAACGATAGTGACGGGCCGCAGACTACGGTGCAACGCACCGGGACTTTGGGACAATTTGTCCCGAAGTACAGCGGGTTTGGGGAGCTCCCCAACAAGCATTTTTGCGGGCCCTGCGCCCTGCAAAAATTTCGGAGTGTGGCCACACCCGAATTGCTTGCCAAAACGCGCAACCCGCAACATGGCGCAAAAAACGGAGGTTACGCTTTCTTTTACGTTTCCTCCGTTTCTTTCGATGCTTTCATCGCTTGGATTGTAGCTTCAACGATTTTCAATTCTCTTTCGTCCAAAGCGTTCAACATGGCATCAATCCGCTTCCTGCACTCGCTCCCGCTATTCTGGGACGGGTAAAAGTATTGATCCACCGATATATCAAACATTGTGACCATCTGATAAAAGGTGTTGAAGCTTGGATGCTGACCATCATTTTCATTATACATAATGGTACGTGGAGCGCGGTCAACAATATAGGCCAGTTGCTCCTGTGTCATGCCGCTGGCTTCTCTTGCACGCTTGATGGCGAGCCCTATATCGTGAAAATCAAAGCGTCTTTCATCTCGTTCTATCTTCATAACATCACCTGATATGATTTTACATTTCATGTGATATTATTTGAACGATTATGTATTTCATGCTACTGACTATTTAATTTCACATTCCTTTCTTCCAAAACTTGTATTGTTCGAGTCGAAGAACTATAATATACTCTATGGAGGTGCAGAATGGATTATATGACACTAAAAGAGGCCGCCGAAAAATGGGGCGTGACACCTCGTAGAGTAAATTACTATTGTGCTGCCGGGCGTATTCCCGGCGCTGTGAAGATGGCTGGTGTTTGGCTGATCCCAAAGAACGCAGAAAAGCCGATTGACGGAAGGACAAAACAAGGAAAGGAATTAAAACATGAATAGAATATTGCTATTGGAGGATGATGTCAGTCTAATAGATGGCTTGGTCTACTCTTTGAAAAAGAATGAATTTGATGTTGAAGTTGCCCGTACAGTATGTGAAGCAAAACAATACTTATCCGAACTCGACCGATACGATTTATTGATTTTGGATGTTACTCTGCCAGATGGAACAGGATTTGACGTATGCGAAAGAGTAAGAAAAGAAAATCAGCAGATACCGATTATATTCCTGACTGCATCGGATGAAGAAGTCAGCATAATTCGTGGATTAGATAGCGGTGGGGACGATTATATCACCAAGCCTTTCAAACTGGGGGAATTGTGTTCCCGCATCCGGGCGCTGTTGCGTCGGGCCGGAGTTTCCAAAAGCGAAAAAAACACTTCTATGGAATGTGGCGACATTACCATTGATCTGTTGGGTAGCCGTGCAACCTTAAAGGGAAAAGCATTGGATTTGACAAGCGCCGAATATCGTTTGCTTTGTCTGCTGGTAAGAAACGCAAATCGCGTTGTGACAAGGGACATCATTCTAAATGAGCTGTGGGATGATACAGGAAATTTTGTTGATGATAATACCCTGTCCGTCTATGTACGGCGGCTTCGTGAAAAAGTGGAAACCAATCCGTCCCATCCAGAACACCTTATAACCATTCGTGGGTTCGGCTACCAATGGAAAGAGGTGTCTATATGAGTTTGTACCAAGATAGACAGATTAAAGGGTTCCTGCTATTTTTGACTTTGTTTGCTCTGCTGTTTGTAGGTACAGCAACCGTTTTGACTATTTATCAGGTGAACGATGCGGAAGTCCTATGGCTCAAACATGATGAAGCGGTTTCATCCTCACTTTTGGAACAGGGTGTTCCGAAAGAAGTGGTTGCAGTTGCCTTTACGAACACAGACATCAGTGACGATGGTAGGTCATTATTAGCGGCTGCGGGTTTGGGAAAACAGTCAGAAAGCAGTATGCGGCCTTATTTCAATCAATTTCAGCGTTCCGCTTTCTGCACCATGCTATGCACTGTGCTATTTTTTCTCTTTGTGCTTGCCATAGGAATATTTATTTTTTTCTGGAAAAGGAAGCGATTGTATCAACAGGCCGACAAAATATTGCTAAATTACATCAACGGGGATTACTCTTGTCATTTACCGCAGAATTATGAGGGGGCTATCTACCAAGTGTTTTCTTCGATAGAACAGCTTGCAACTATGCTCCAATCCAAAAATGAAACAGAACGTAAAGCAAAAGAGTTTTTGAAAGACACCATATCCGATATATCTCACCAGCTCAAAACGCCTCTGGCAGCCCTCACTATGTATCAGGAGATCATTGAAAGTGAGCCAGAAAATGCAGAAACGGTCAAACAGTTTGCGGCGAAGATGGGTATTTCTCTAAAGCGTATGGAGCAGTTAATCTTATCCATGTTGAAGATAACCCGACTGGATACGGGAAACATCATTTTTGAGAAAAAAAGTTGCCGTGTGTCCGAGCTGATAGCTCATTCAGTCAATGACCTAACCACAAGGGCTAAAAGCGAAAGCAAGCAGATTCAGATAGATGGCGATGGTGAACAGCAGCTTATTTGTGACATGGAATGGACAGGTGAAGCGATTGGAAACATTGTAAAAAATGCACTGGATCACACGCAAGCTGGCGGTATTGTCCGTATTACATGGGAGCGCACTCCTGCTATGTTTCGGATTTTTATTTCTGATAATGGTAACGGCATAGTCCCGGAAGATATTTACCATATCTTTAAACGCTTTTATCGCAGCAAACATTCCCTTGATACACAAGGAATCGGGCTGGGGCTTCCCCTTGCCAAGTCCATTATTGAGGGTCAAAACGGTGTTATCTCCGTACAAAGTGAAGTCGGAAAAGGTACGCTGTTTACACTATCTTTCCTTACGGATCTGTAAGGTCAAATTCACCTGCTTGTAAGCTGTTTTTGCTATCCTTTTGAGAAAGGAGGTACTGATGACTATGGAAATATTGAAAGTACAAGATTTATGTAAAACTTATGGCAAGGGTGAGGCGAAAGTCGAAGCGTTGAAGAAGGTTTCCTTCTCCCTGGATAAAGGCGAATTTGCTGCCGTTGTGGGTGAATCCGGTTCTGGCAAAAGCACATTACTGAACTGTATTGGAGCTTTGGATACCCCTACTTCCGGCCACATTTGGATTGATGAACAAGACCTGTTTTCCATGAAAGAGGAACAGCGCACGATTTTCCGCCGTCGTAATATCGGCTTTATCTTCCAATCCTTTCAGTTGGTTTCCGAGCTGAATGTGGAGCAGAATATCATGTTTCCGCTTCTTTTGGACTATCGCAAACCAGACCCGGCAGCAGTGGAAGAAATTTTGGAACTCTTGGGACTTACCGAGCGTCGACATCACCTGCCGAGCCAACTATCCGGCGGACAGCAGCAGCGTGTTGCCATTGGCCGGGCGTTAATCACAAAGCCCAAACTGATTCTGGCAGATGAACCTACTGGCAATCTGGACAGCAAGAATAGTCAGGATGTTATCGCCCTGCTTACGCAGGCGTCCCGTCGCTATCAGCAAACAATCCTGATGATTACCCACAATAAGGATTTGACTGCATCCGTTGATCGGGTGTTCCGGGTATCAGATGGCGTTTTGACGGATTTGGGAGGAAAAACAAATGAAGCATTATCTTGACCTTGTTCCCATATCCGCAAAAATCCACAAGAAGCAAAGCAGAATGTCTATTTTCTGCATTGTGCTGGCGGTATTTCTGGTTACAACTATTTTTGGAATGGCAGATATGTTCATCCGCAGCCAGATTTTGCAGGCACAGCAGGAGTCTGGGAATTGGCATATTGCCATTAAGAATATCAGCAATGAAGAAGCAGCAATTATTGCTTCACGCCCTGATATTGAAGTATTTTCACCGTATGGCGTACTCAATTATCGTGGAGATTTAGGCTACACTTTGGGTGGAAAAGATGTAGCGATATGCGGTTGTGATGAAAGCTATATAACTGAAATCTGGACTGACCAAATTGAAGAAGGTGTTTTTCCACAGACAAGTAATGAAGCGTTGGTGACTGAAAATGCAAAGCAGATAATGGGTGTTGCGATTGGTGATCCCATTGCCGTAGAAACTCCTGATGGCGATAAACTGAATTTTACCATATCAGGATTTATGAATAATACCGCCTCGATCATGAGTGGCGACTCCTACGGCATCATTTTGAACACAGAGGATTACTGCGCGATTTATCCGAATGTATCAGACGGGGAGCCGAATGATTACGGCATTATGTTTTTTACTCAATTTGCAAACACAAGAAATATACAAGGGAAAATTGCAGATTTGAAAGAACAATGCAATTTATCGAATGAACAAATATCTTCCAACAACAATCTGCTTGGATTGCTTGGACAAAGCCGCGTTCCCTTTTTGTTACAGGTTTACTTGGCTGCGGCTGTATTGTTTGTACTGGTAATGTTAGCTGGTATTATGATGATTGCAAGCAGCCTGAACAGCAATGTAGCCCAGCGTACCGAATTTTTCGGCCTTATGCGCTGTATCGGTGCAACCCCAAAACAGGTTATGCGCTTAGTACGGAAAGAGGCGCTTAGTTGGTGCCGTTTGGCAATCCCTGTGGGTATTTCCATCGGTATAGTTGTCATTTGGGTCTTATGTGCGATTTTGCGTTTCCTAAGTCCGGAATTTTTCAAAGCGATGCCTACATTCGGATTTAGCGTACCAAGCATTCTTGCAGGAATCGTTGTGGGCTTGGTAACGGTTTTGTTCGCTGCCTATTCTCCGGCAAAGAAAGCAGCAAAAGTATCTCCGTTGGCAGCGGTTTCCGGTAATGCAAACGACTTGGAGCCTGCAAGAAATGCTGCTAATACACAACTGCTTAAGATTGATACAGCACTTGGAATTTATCATGCAAAAGCAAATCGGAAAAATCTGTTTTTGATGACAAGCTCATTTGCTCTCAGTATTATCCTTTTCCTTTCATTCTCTGTAACAGTTGAGTTCATGCAGCATACCTTAACACCGCTCCAACCTTGGACAGCAGATTTATCTATCATAAGCCCTGATAACGTCTGTGCTATTGACAAAGCATTACTTGATGATCTAAAGGAAAATCCTGTTGTGGATTTAGCGTATGGAAGAAAATTTGCATACGAGGTTCCGTCTGTCACAAACGGTATTGAAAAAAAGATGGATTTAATCTCTTATGAGCAGTATCAATTTGATTGGGCAAAGGACTATTTATTAGAGGGTTCTCTGGAATCTGTGCAAACTGATTTAGGGACGGGCTTAATTGTTTATAATTCGCAGAACACAATACAAATAGGCGATACTGTATCGTTGAATACAAACGGACAAAGTAAAGAAATCCAAATCGTGGGAATGTTGTCCGACTGTCCGTTTTACAGTGCCGCCGGTGTTGGAACAATTATTTGTTCAGAGGATACATTTGAACAAATTACTGGCGAGTCGAAATATACGGTTATTGATGTGCAGTTAGTGAAAGGCACAACAGACGAAGATGTTTATGTGATCCGCCAAATGGTAGATTCCTCATTTACTTTCGCTGATGAACGCATGGGTAACAGCAGTACCATGGGAACTTACTATTGTTTTTGGCTGTTCATCTATGGATTCCTCGTCCTAATTGCAATGATTACAATTTTTAACATAATCAATAGTATTTCCATGAGTGTGTCTGCACGGTTGAAACAGTATGGCGCTTTCCGTGCCATCGGCGTTAGCATGGGACAGCTAAGTAAAATGATTGTTGCAGAAGCCTTCACCTATACCATAATCGGCGGTGTAGTTGGTACGGTGTTGGGACTGTTTTGTAACAAGCTATTGTTTGGAATGTTGATAAGTTATAGATGGGGGGATGCTTGGACTCCTCCATTACCAGAGGTAGCTGTTATTCTGTTAATTGTCGTAAGCTCTGTAATTCTGGCTGTGCATGGGCCAATCAAGAGAATACGCAATATGTCCATTGTTGATACAATCAGCGCACAGTAATTCTACTTTTGAAGCGGGTGGCTTTAGAAGCCGCCCACTTTTGTCTTACAAATTCGTAAGTTGAAATTCACCTGTTTGTAAGCTGATTTTTTTATAATTAAGTTGATGAAAGAGAGGAAAAAATGAAAAAAATCCTTTCCACCAGAGTATTGGTGAAGATTTGTGTATTAACAACTATACTGCTGGTTTTGATAATCTATACTATATGGGGCAATTCAGCATTGATGGTAAGTATGGTTAATATCTCCAGCGATCGCATACCATCTGCCTTTTCTAATTTTCGGATTGCACAAGTGTCCGACTTGCATAATGCTGAATTTGGAGAAAGCAATACAGAATTGATAGAATTGCTGTCTGAACACGAACCGGATATTATTGTGATAACTGGAGATTTAATCGATGCTGGACATACAGACATTGAGATTGCGTTTGATTTTATAAAACAAGCTGTTCAAATAGCCCCTGTCTACTTTGTAACTGGAAACCACGAAGCTAACTTCTCACATTATGATCAATTCAAAACAGGGCTTGAAGCGTCTGGCGTAACTGTCCTTGAAGATGAAGCAATACAGTTAGTGCATAACAACGAAATGATTACCCTTATCGGGCTTTCTGATTCTGACTTTACGATTAAGGGCGATATGTTTAATGAAGCGCCAGCCATGGTCAACACAAAATTGAATAGCCTTATTGATGACGAAAACAGTTACACTATACTGCTATCACATCGGCCAGAGTTATTTGAAACCTATGTATGCTGTGGTGTTGATTTGGTTTTATGTGGTCATGCACACGGAGGGCAGTTTCGATTACCTTTTATTGGGGGGCTCGTTGCCCCCAATCAAGGGCTGTTTCCTAAATATGATTCCGGCCTTTATACAGACGGAAAGACAAATATGGTTGTTAGCCGCGGCCTTGGAAATAGTATTATTCCATTCCGATTTAATAATCGTCCAGAGGTTGTATTAGTAGAACTTAACACCGAATAACGATACTTCAACCGAATATTGAAATGATCTGCCGCACGACGGCAAAAGAAAAAAAGCCGTCGTAGAGCAGACAATTTGACACGCCCATTTGAAACGGCGGCTTTGATTTTCAGAGCCGCCGTTTCTTTGCGTCTACACAAACCAATGACGACTTGCAGGGACACGGTAGCCGATTGGAGGTTATTTTCCGTGTCCTTTTCTCTTTTTCGCAGTATCCATGATCTGCACCAGTTAAAAAAAGCATAGCCCCTCCATCGAAGCAGTCCGGCTTTGAATGTGAAATTAAACAGTACATAACCGATAATATATTTTCGTGCGCTTGTGTGGCCTTGTGTCGCGCAGGCGTATTTTGCTTTCCAGACTTCGAGACAAAGTGTCCCGAGGTGCGGTGCCGTTCTCCGCCATTACTCCATTTCGTTTCCGACCAACCCCGAACAAACTGAAATGGAGGATTTTACGATGACTACTATCAATCTGAAAGATCTTTATTATTGGTACACGCAGGATCAGCTTATCGAAGTTTCTGACGAGGTTGCCGAGGTATTCAAGGCCGATGCCCGTTATGAAATGGCCTACCAGCGGCGGCTCTCCCGGCACAAGGCGCAGTATTCTCTGGACTGCGATGACGGGATTGAGTATTCCGCTTGCCTGCATGAGCCGACCCCGCAGGAGCTCCTTGAACGGATGGAAACCTTTCTTCGTCTGTGGAACGCTCTCAATTCTCTGCCGGAGATCCAAGGCCGTAGAATTGACGCACATATCATTCTTGGCAAGTCGATTAAGGAAATTGCCGAGGCCGAGGGCGTACATGAGGAGTCTATTCGCCAGTCGATCAAGCGTGGCCTTGAACGCATGAAAAAAACTTTTTGATTTTTTCTTCTTAACCCACTTGGAATTGATGAAAAAATGTCTCGGTTTATGAGAGGAGGTTTTCTTCCTAACGCAAGGGAATAACGGCAACCCTGAGTAAGTACGTGGAGCCAGACGGTGGGTGCGCGGTGACATTTCCCAAAAGAGATTGAGCGAACAACACCAACACTGTAAATGGGCCCGGCCATCCCAAGGCCATGATCCGGTGCTGAACAGGTTGGCTGCCTGTTCCTCCGGGCTTGTCGCTTTACTTGCGGTGAGAGCGCCGCACAGAAAATAACGATTGTCTTTGGACAGGCCAAGTAAATATGTGCGGCACTCTCTAATATTCAAAAACTATAATAAACCTCGAGACAAAGTGGTTTTCTAAAAAAACCGTCTTGAAAAAAGTTCAGGAAAAAGCCGTTTCTGCCATAAAATCGACAAAGACCGGGCAGAAAAATCAAAGCCTTTTTTCAAAATAGGCGTTTGTCAACGGCTCCAAAGTGTCCCAAGGTGGAGTAAGGCAACAGGCCAGCATCCCGGTGGTGCTGGCCTGTTGCGTTTCCCCACCAAACAGCGGGAGGCGTTCTATCAATCTGCGAAGGAGGTTTACCGTGAAATTAACTACACAGGAACTTGAACAAATGAGAAGCGTTGACATTGGCGCAGTGGCTGCCGAGTCCCTGCCTGATGTGAGCGGTATGACCTTTGACAATGCGCTTTCCCGAAAGGAGCGCATCTCTCGATTTTTGCAGACTGTCAAAAATCCATACTGCTTTTGCATCGGTGGTGTTGGCGTGAAAATTGAATTTGCTGAAAGCGGGCCATCTCTCCAAGATAAGCTGACGGATTTCCTGCTGCGGCAAAGAAGCGGGCTGTAACTTCGGTTACAGCTCGTTTTGCTTCTTCGAGACAAAGTGTCCCGAAGTGGAGGCATCCTTGTTGTCCTCCCCGGACAGAGTTATAATATAAGTGTAATGTGATAGGGAAGGAGGAACAATGGCACGAGCAAAAAACAGAGGGTATCAGCAGAGTTTCTCTCCCTCTTACACAATCCGCCGCTGGCGGCTGGGCATCTATATCCGGCTTTCAAAGGAAGATTTGAAAAAAGGAAAAGACGATAGCAACAGCGTAAAGAACCAGCGTGACCTACTGAACGATTTTTACCGACGCAACATTGACGAGTTTGAAAGCATCACGGAATATGTGGATGATGGTCATACTGGAACGGACGCCAACCGTGAAGATTTTCAACGGCTCTTGGCGGATGTCATGAGTGGTAAAATCAACTGCGTTATAGTAAAAGACCTGTCCCGCTTCGCACGAAATTATAGCGATGCCGGAAGTTTGATCGATAACCTGTTTGTTCAAATGGGTGTTCGCTTTATTAGCCTTGCTGAGAATGTGGACAGCTACAAGAACCCCGACAGCGTTTCAAATATCATCGTTCCCATTACAAACGTGATGAACGATAATTACTGCTATCAGACTTCCAAAAAGATCCGGCAGGTATTTGATTACAAACGGCGCAACGGCCAGTATATCGGAGCATTTGCTCCTTACGGCTATGTAAAGCACCCAAAGGACAAGCACAGGCTGATTGTTGATCCCGATGCTGCTGAAAATGTCAAACTCATTTTCACAATGCTTATTCAAGGGTCATCAAAACGTGCTATCGCGCTGTACCTGAACGAACACGGCGTACCGAGCCCCTCGGCTTACAAGGTACAAAAGGGCTTGCCTGTTTCGACAAGAGGGTATGACGATCCTATGTGGGGAGTCCGCATGATCCACTCCATTCTTACCAATCCGACCTACACCGGGGATTTAGCCCAAGGCCGAAGCCGGGTGAAAAGCTACAAGGTACACCAGATTGAAGCTGTTCCACGCGAGGAATGGGTGGAAGTGGCTGGAACGCATGAGGCCATTATCGACTATGAAACTTTCGACAAGGTACAGGCTCTCTTACAGCGTGATACCCGTACTTCCCCGAAAGGCCGTGAGGTACATTTATTCAGCGGCTTTCTGAAATGTGCCGATTGCGGGCGGGCCATTACCCGATGCGTTGGCAAGAACAACAATGTATATTATTCTTGCTCAACCTACAAGAACCGTTCCCGGACAGCCTGCACCATGCACTCAATCAAGCATGAACGGCTGGAGGCTGCTGTTTTGTTCGCTGTACAGCATCAGGTACATTTGGCTGTTTCCTACTCGGAAATCGTCACGCAGATCAATTCCGCTCCAATCAAAAAAAGCCAGTCTTACCGACTGGACGATCTGATAGCTGCAAAAGAGCGGGAACTGACAAAGATAACACGCTACAAGCAATCTCTTTATCAGGACTGGAAAGACGGTGAAATCACCCAGCAGGAATACCGGGATATGAAGGCTGACTATGAACGGCAGACTTCTGATATTTCCGCGGTGCTTACCCGGCTGAACACTGAACGCGCAGAACTGGCAAACGGTGTGGACAACGAGCATCCTGCACTGGTAGCCTTTATGAAGTATCAGAACATTGAAGCCCTCAACCGTGAAATCTTGGTTGAACTTGTGGACTATATCAAGGTCTATGAAAACGGCAATATCAGCGTGAAATTCAAATTTGCTGACGAACTCCGCAAGATTGCCGAGTACATTGAAATCAACACTACGGAAGATACCGCAGTAGCGGGCTAACCCCCGCTACGAACCCCTTTGACAGTGTGTTTTCCTAATAGGCGCTAATCATATGATCAGGAGAGCCTGAACCTTGATCTGTCCGGTGGAAATACCACAGACATTGTACAAATTGCAGATGCAAATATTGAGGGTGTCTTAAAAGGAAAACATGCGGTAAATTTGCTGGATTATAAAAATATTGCACCAAATATCTTTTCAGATGATATGAATTACAGAAATACAATCATGCAGAACTTTAAGAGTGATGACAAAGACACACAGTATTTTGTTACTCCTCATGTAGTTTCTGAAAATGCTGAGAAAAAATATGGTTCTGTAGTTCCGACAGGGTATGTAGTTCGTTGGGATTTATATAAGCAGATTGGATGCCCGGAAATTAACAATGATGATGATTATATTAAGGCATTAAAAGCGATGAAAGAAATCTATCCAAAAACAGAGGACGGATTAGAAACCTATGCAATGAGTGCCTATAATGATAATGATCTTCATACTTACTTCTTTAAAGGATGTCTGGGAGAAGGATATGTAAACCTTGAGGATGGTCTGTACGTTCAGGATGCAAAAACCAATGATTTAGTAGTGGACATTTATGATAAAGATGAAGATGTAAAAACTCCATTCTGGTCAGGTGTGGAATTTTATAACAAACTCTACAGAGAAGGTTTATTGGATCCGGATAATTTCATCACCCAGGGTGAGGATCTTACAGAAAAATATACAAAAGGTCAGTATCTTGGTGGAACTGTAAACTGGTTCTATGGAACATATAATACAAATAACAAGGGAACAGACAAGGAATACATTGCGTTACCATCTAAATTGGGTTGGGTTAATGAACCAAACAGAGCCGGATGGACAGGAAAATATATGTTCGTTTCTTCTCATTCCCCAAATATTGAAAGAGCAGTCATGGTGCTTGACTATCTTCAGAGCAGTGAGTTTGCCAGAAGTGCAGAATCTGGTATTGAAGGACGCTGGGAAAAGGGCGACGATGGAAAACCTCATTTGACAGATGATACAATGAGTATGAAGAACGACAGCAGCCGTGTAGACGAATGGAAAGCAAGTGGTATCAGTGATAGTGGTACAGACAATCTTGTTGGCTGGGATTACAACAATGTATTATCAGATGGTGGACTTGTAAATCTCTGGAATGATGAGGATGTCATGAAAGCAAATCTTACCACAGCTGAACAGGATCTCTGCAAACAGTTTAATATTGATTTACCAAGTGATCTTCTGAAGAATCGTATTGAAGATGGCACAAGTATGGATCTCAGCGAGGTTAACCCAACTATTCGTATGTGTCTTGAGATAACACCAAAGAACATCACTCGTATAGACAGTAACTGTATTGAAATTACTGAAAATGCTTTGCCAGGTCTTGTACAGGCAGAATCAGATGAAGCTTTCAAATCTGCAAAGGAAGCATTATTACAGCAGCTTGCGGATGCGGGTGTCGAAGAGTCTGTCGAATGGTGGCAGAATGCATGGGAGACTTCAAAGAGTGCAATTGACAAATTAGAAAGCAAATAAAGAGAAAGGAGCATGCTTATGAACCGGAAAAAGGCATTGGTGACAAAGACACCAAAAGATTACAAATTGCTTTGGATGGCAATGCCATTTATCGTAATAGTCTTTTTGTTTAGCTATGTTCCTATATTTGGATGGATTTACTCATTTTTTGATTATGTACCAGGGGTAAGTATTTTTAACTGTGACTTTGTAGGATTGGATTATTTTAAACTTATTTTCAGAGATGACAATATATTAAGATCATTAAAAAATACATTCATTTTTGCAATCATCAATATCTGTTTAACACCATTACCTATGTTTATGGCTATTCTGCTTAATGAACTCAGGAATGGTCCGATCAAGAAATTTACACAGACCTTTACAACCCTCCCAAATTTCATCAGCTGGGTTATTATCTTTTCTCTTGCTACAGCATTATTTGCCTCTGATGGAATTGTAACAGGTTTGGCAACAGCAATGGGACTTGGAGATGCCTCCAATTCCCTGCTGGGCTCAAATGAAGCAGTATACTGGTTCCAGTCTTTCCTGTTGCAATGGAAGACCCTGGGGTGGAACTCGATCATCTATATGGCAGCTATTTCAGGAATCGATCAGGAACAGTATGAGGCAGCGAGAGTGGACGGGGCAGGATATTTCCAGTGTGCTCTTCATGTAACACTGCCTGCAATGATGGAAACCTTTGTTGTATTGTTTATCCTGAATATTGGTAACTTCTTAAATACAGGATATGAGCAGTATCTTCTGTTTAAGAATTCACTGACAGCGACAAACATTGAAGTTCTGGATCTTTATACTTATAGAATAGGTCTTCAGAATATGGACTATTCTTATGGCGTGGCCATCAGTGTTGTGAAATCACTTGTAAGTATCACCTTAGTTGTGGTGGCAAATCTGGTTGCAAAAAAAATCAGAGGTAGAGCAGTTATCTAAAGGAGAGAAAATTATGGGCGAAATGAAAATTAAAAGTTCTCCATCAAGAAAAGCATTTCTTGTGTTTGATACTTTACTGATGATACTGCTTGCGTTGATCTGTATTTATCCTTTCTGGTATGTATTATGCTATTCTTTCAGTGATACAACAGCGGCATCTGTAAATCCTCCGGTAATACATCCGGCCGGATTTACACTCAGTAACTATAAAGAAATTCTTACGTTAAAAGGTTTCTTCCCGGCATTAGGGATGTCCGTGCTGAGAACAGTGGTAGGAACAGGATTATCCGTATTCTGCTGTTCATTCCTTGCCTATCTTTTTACAAAAGATAAAATGCCGGCAAGAAAGATATTATATCGATTTGTTGTATTTACCATGTATATCAGTGGTGGTATGATCGCGACTTATATTGTTATGAAATCATATGGATTGTTAAACAATTTCTGGGTATATATTCTGCCTACAATGATTTCCGCTTACAATATGATACTGATCAAAACATACATAGAACAGCTTCCGCCGGCACTGGAAGAATCTGCTTCCCTGGATGGAGCCGGATATATAACCTGCTTTTTCAAAATTATACTTCCGCTGTGCAAACCAATTATTGCAACAGTTGTAGTCTTTGTCGCTGTAGGACAGTGGAACTCATGGTTTGATAATCATATTTATACCCGTGCCAATGAATCACTGACAACATTACAGTACTTATTGTATAATTACCTCAATGAGGCACAAAGGCTGGCAGAACAGTTAAAGACTGCATCAAGTGGAGCTGATATGACGCAGGCAATGGCGGCTATTTCTCCAAAAGGAATTCGTATGACAATAACTGTCCTGGCTTCCTTACCAATTTTTGCATTATATCCATTTATGCAGAAATATTTCTCTAAAGGTATTATGGTCGGAGCAGTTAAAGGCTGATCATTAAAATCCCTGGCACTCGGCTTATAACGGATGTCAGGGATTTTTATTTTATGAAAGCTTAAGAAGAACATTGATATTGTCAAGTCAGCATTTTCTTATAAATATTACAGAAAGCTGAGATTCGCAGAATCAGACTCTTCAACAGGCAGATAATGGGAGATTACAGAATAATGACAAATAAATATGGCTTTATGAATGAGGAAGAAATGAAATATGTGCAGGCATGCCTTGAATTTGCCGTACAACTGGGGCAGATCGCTGATGGCAGTCTGGAAGCAGCAGAACGCAGACGCATATTGGAAAACGAAAAAAGAAAAGAACTTCTTGAACAAGGAATTACTGTATATGGTCTGAGCAATTTTTCAGTGCCTGCATATATACAGTATGAGCTGACAAGATTCCGACTGGATTTTGTTTCAGAGAAACCTTTGATTAAAAGAAGTTATAATTATTCAACGATTACTTCTAAAGATATGGTTTCATTTTGGAACGGGCATCGGGAACTGTTTACCCGATATCAGGGTGACAGCTTTTCTTATGATGAAGTAGCTACAGTAATAAAAAAACGGATACGGGAGAAGGAATATGAGCAGGAAATTCAAAACATATTACGTAAGCAGCATTAATGGAGATGACTGCAACAATGGTGAAGCACCGGAAACAGCATTTGGATCCCTGGACAGGATTAATAATCTGGAATTAAATCCAGGTGATCGTGTTTTGCTGGAGAGAGGATCTGTTTTTGAAAACCAGTACCTGCATATAAAGGGCAGGGGAACCAGGTCTGACAAAATTGAAATCGGTGCCTATGGAGAAGGTACCATGCCGTGCATTCATTCAAACGGCACCGGAATATGGTATCAGGATTATGGAGCACCGTTGGACTCGCCATCTCATGTATATAAAGGAGAGGTATCCTCTGCCTTACTTCTTTATGATGTGGAATATATTTTGGTTCATGATCTGATCATAATAAACTCATCTCCATACACAACTATGGAAGAATATGCGGCACCACACAAAATGGACAGAACCGGTATTGCTGTAGTGGCGAAAAACGGAGGGACACTTCATGATATCACCATACGGGATGTATGGGTTCATGATGTTACAGGAAACGTTTATAACAAGCATATGAACAATGGCGGTATTTATATGACTGCCTTAACACCGGACAATGAAGAAAAAACAGGGGTCGCAAGATATGACGGGGTTACTGTAGAGAATTGTACTGTGTGGAGAGTCAGCCGGTGGGGAATTGCCGTGGGATATACTTATCAGCATCAGAAGTTTTCCGGGGTAGAGCTTGATGAAGAAACTTTCAGGAAATACGGACATGAGAATATAATCATCCGCAATTGTTATGTCAGTCAGGCAGGAGGAGATGCAATTACTCCTATGTATTCCCTTGAGCCATTGACAGAACATAATATTGCAGATAGCTGTGCAAAAGAGATGAATGATTCTGTGTATCGATACCCGGAAGACAGAATGGGAAAGGTAGCGGCTGCCATATGGCCATGGAAATGTAAAAATGCCAGGTTCTGTTACAATGAAGTTACAGATACCAGACTAAACCAGGATGGTATGGCATATGATGCAGATTCTGGAGATGGCACCTTATATGAGTATAATTACAGCCGGTTAAACGAGGGCGGCTGCATCATGTTCTGTATGGAGGAAGCTGTTCATAATATCTTCCGCAAAAATATCAGTTATGATGATCTGGGAGGGCTTATCAGTCCTGCATGTAATCCTGATGCCCTTGTGACTGAAAATGAATTCCACATGAGACGTGAAGTTCCACTGATAAGGGAAAGTATGCAGGATGGGACAGTTACTTTAAAAAACAATAAAATTATAATTCTGAATGGTGAATAAAGAGGATAAAAATGGATCGTTGGATATTAAGTTACAAAAAACCGGCGGAAGCCTGGAATGAGGCTCTGCCGCTGGGAAACGGAACTCTTGGGGTGATGTCCTATGGCCGTCTGGAAAATGAAACGCTTGAATTGAATCTTGATACTTTATGGTCCGGTGACGGCAGTTCAAAGCTGAATAAAAACGGTCATGCTGACCTTGGGCATCTGCGAAAGCTGCTTGAGAACCAGAAGCATCAGGAGGCAGAAGATTATTGCAGGAAACATATCCTGGGTGACTGGACGGACAGTTACCTCCCGGCTGGCAGACTCAATATGAGTCTGCAGATGTCCGGACAGGCACCCGGCGGATATGTGCGTCAGCTCTCTTTAAACCATGCGGTGGAAACAGTGGCATCTGCAGGGTATAAAAGGGAGCTGTTTGTGAGCATGGCAGATCCTCTGCTGGCAGTCCATTTCCAGGCAGCCCCTGAACAGAAACTTCATCTTGGGATTTCACTGGAAAGTGAGATTAGATATGAGAAAATAAAAAACTGTGAAGATACCGTTTTACTTTCCGGACGGGCACCCTCTTATGTGGCACCGCCATACTATGACTGCCCGGAACCGGTTGTTTATGAGGACGGAAAAGGAATCCGGTTTACCCTGGCTGTAAAGGCAGTGGCACCAGGGGGAAGTATAAAATGCTGTGATGGTAAGCTCCTGATCGAAGGAGAACAGGACATATTTGTCTATTTTACAGGAAATACAGATTTTGGACGGAATGCAGATGCACCACAGCTGGAAAAAGAGTGTATGGAAGTATTGGAAGATCCGGATTATGAGCAGCTGAAGAAAAGGCATCTGGGAGAATACCATAAATATTTTAACCGTATGGAATTATCACTGAACGACACCAGGGAAAACCGTTTGGCAGAGATGATGTTCCATTATGCCAGATACCTGATGATCTGTTCCTCCAGGCCGGGAAGCCAGTGTGCAAACCTCCAGGGGATCTGGAACAACAGGATGCGTGCTCCCTGGAGCAGTAATTATACGGTTAATATCAACACGGAGATGAATTACTGGATGGCTGAGAGGTGCAACCTGGGTGAATGCCAGGAACCGCTCTTTGACCTGATCTGCCGGACAGCAGAGGATGGAAAGGAGACAGCCAGAGAGGTCTATGGACTTTCCGGATGGGTGAGCCACCACAACCTGGATATCTGGGGACATTCCGGACCTGTAGGATATTTCGGGCAGGATGAGGATCCCTGTTCTTATTCTATGTGGCCTATGAGTTCCGGATGGCTCTGCCGGCATCTCTGGGAACATTACTGCTATACAGAAGACCTGGATTTCCTGAAAGACAGGGCATATCCGGTGATCGAGGGAGCCGTAAAGTTCTACCTTGGGTTCCTGTTCCCGTATGGGGAATACTATGTTACCGGACCTTCCACTTCCCCGGAGAACCGTTTCTGTGGAGAAGATGGAAAATCCCACAGTGTAGGAATGGCATCCACCATGGATATCAGCATCCTGAAAGAACTGTTTGGATACTACCTGAAAATATGTAACATCCTGGGCATAGAGGGAGAGACTGTGGATGTAAAACGGGTACTTTCAAAACTGCCGCCATTTAAGACGGGAAGCTTTGGACAGATCCGGGAATGGTTTCTGGATTATCCGGAAACAGAGATCCATCACCGTCATGTATCCCATCTGTATGGCCTTTATCCAGGAAAACTGATCACAGAAAACACCCCGGAGCTTCTGGAAGCCTGCCGGGTGGCTCTGGAAAGGCGCGGGGACGAAGGGACCGGATGGTGCATGGCATGGAAGGCCTGCCTCTGGGCCAGACTCCGGGACGGGGAACATGCACTGGGGCTTTTGAAAAACCAGCTCCGTTATACCAGGGAGGAAAACATTTCCTGTGTGGGAGGCGGCATTTATCCCAACATGCTGTGTGCACACCCGCCATTCCAGATCGATGGGAATTTTGGCTTTGCAGCTGCAGTTGCAGAGATGCTTATCCAGAGCAGGAAAGGGCATATCCTGTTGCTTCCGGCACTTCCGGATGAATGGAAGGATGGAAAAGTCCGGGGAATGAAGGCACAGGGTGACATCACAGTTGATTTTGAATGGAGAGAGGGCAGGATACACAGGGTTCGTCTTTCTTCTCCCCATGAGCAGAAATTAACGCTGGAATGCAATGAAATTTCGAAAACAGTATTTTTAAAACCTGATGGGACAGAGGATATGATTTTTGACGGAAACTATTGATATTTCTTAGGGTATCGCATATAATATAGTTAAACCAAAAGGTTTCGTGTAGCGGCACGTAAAAGCTGTACTGTGCCTGGGCAGGGTAATGACCGGGACTATCTGATACTCGGAAGGGTATTACGCCCACACCAGGGAGATACGGTGAGTCCGCGCCGGGGACTTAATGATACCGGTGACATTTTAGGCGTTCGGAAGGATGTCGCGGCTGACAGCCAGCATAAAACCGCTTTTTAAGATTATGGGCACCGGATAACAAAAAAGTTGTCCGGTGCTGTTTTTATATTATAGTGATGATTGGGAAAAGATAGATGGGAAAACAACAGGATAGAGAGAAAATCGTACAGGAGATTAAAATAGCTGCTGATCTGTACAGGAAGCATCTGGTAGGTAAAAGGTTTCTATATGTATTTGAAGGCAGATATATTGAGGTGCTTTATAAAGCTGCCAATTTCAGGCATTTAACAGGTGTGGCTACGAACCTTTCCGCGAAAAAATTTTATAGTTACGCAGCAAAAAAGATGCTTCAGGCTTCGCAGATATTTTTTACACCGCAGCACCCTTTTTCATTGTGTAAGCGTAAGATTAAGCATATCGGACAGATTGCAATGCTGGCTGGCTCAGAAGGCTTTATGTTGGAAGAGATTGTTACAGATACGAGAACTTATAAGTTTGGCACAACAGATCTTAATTTTACTCTATGCTTAAATAAAGAGTATGATGATCAGGGACAGCAAAAAGGCGATTGCTTCGTAGTAGAATCACTGCGAGATGAAGATTGTTTTTCTAAAAGTAGAACAGCATATACAGTAACTCATATTTTCTCAGCACCGAATGATGCGAAAAAATATACAACTTTACTGTTTTTGGATGAAAATGCAACGATAGACAGTCTTCCGAATGAAATTAAAAACATGCTGGACCAAACTTTATTACATAAATAAAAATGGAGAGTCTTAGTGTGGCAATTTAATTAATCTATCCTGAGGGTATGGAAATTATTGACAGCCGTATCATGTAAAAACACATGGTACGGCTGTTTTAATTGTAGTATTTTGTAAAAAGAACCAACGGTTCACTTTATTCTGTTTCCGGTGCAGAATCGGTATTGGAGATTGATTTAATATACTGACTCGGTGTGATGCCCTCATGGGATTTAAATACACGGCTGAAATAGAAATAATCGGTAAATCCAACCAGTTCAGCAACATCTTTCACCCGGATTTCCGGATTGTTCTGCATGAGATTTTTTGCCATGTTCAGGCGAAGCTCTCCCACATATCTGCTGGGAGTGATATTGTATTCTGCTTTGAACAGGGTGGATATATATTTCTCGTTCAGATTGAAAAGATCCTGAAATATCTTATATGTAATCTGTGTGGTAAAGTTCTCATCTAGCCATTCTTTGACCTGCTTTGCCAGGGTCTGCTGATCCCGTCTGGCAAAATCATCCGCATACCCCAGATACTGGTTTACTTCGTCCAGGATTGTTTTTTCCAGGTCGGAGTATGTCTGGCAGGAGCCGATAATTTCATCAATATTGGATATAAGCTGTCCATGAGACTGAATGGGAAGCTGTTCCAGAGTACTGAAAAAATAGTGAAGATCTGTAACAAGCTGGAATTGTGTGACTTTGTTTTTATTCCAGAAACCTGTCATGGATCGGAGGCAGTCGGAGATCTTCTGTCTTTTGATGTATTCACCAAGGTTAGAACAGATCTGTCTGATCTCAGGGGAAGGTGCAATATTCGTATCGGTTTCAGATTTGATATGGAATATTCTGCTGCAACCGAACCGGATATGGAACAGGGCATAAAGGTATGCTTCCTGGCGGATAGAAAAAAGCTCTCGGCCATCTGTACAGGTATTGGAGATTACCAGATTTAATGTTTCTTCGCTGTTATCATGGAGTGAATAGATATTTTGGGCAATGTCATCCAGATCCATAGTGGAAGAACAAGGGGCGATTACAGCATAAATGCATTCGTTGTAATGTCTTCCTGCCAGCACAATAATTGAAACCTGGAACGTGTTCTCCAGCTTCTGAATCTGTTCACGGCTTGCTGGCTGCAGGGGACTGTGCAAAATGGTTTCTGTATATATATTGTTGCACAGTGATCCTGTAAACAGGATCATAAAAGTACAGTTACAGGCAAGTAATGGATTTTTATCGGAAGTTTCGCGATTGTTAAAAGATATTATCCTTTTCAGATAGTCTTCCTGAAGAATCCTGGTAGTTTTGCTGATCTGTTTCTGGCTGGAGTCTATGATTTTTCTGAGTGGTTCTATGGAAATTGGTTTCAAAAGATAATCCTTGACTCCAAGATTCATGGTAGTGCGTGCATATTCAAATTCCGCATAAACAGTTAATATTACAAACTGAGGAAAGAAATTCTTTTCATGGATCTGACGGATCATTTCTAATCCGTCCATGACTGGCATACGGATATCTGTAAAAACAAGGTCTGGTTGGTTCTTTAAAATGCTCATCATTCCCTCACTGCCATTCAGGCAGACATCCAGGATTATTATATCTTTGTAAGTAATCGTTAAAAGTTTTGCAATTCCTCTTGCGATAGCCGGTTCATCTTCTACTATTATGATCTTCATGTTAATTCCTCCGTGTTATTCTGTACTGCGGAAGATCCCAAAGGACCTCCGATTGTTATTGTTACCCAGTCATTATCATTTGTAACATTAAAATAAGCGTTTCCTTTATAAAAAATACTCAGACGCAAGACCGTATTTTCCAGACCATATCCCTGACGTTCGGGAAGAGTGGGGGAGACAGTGGTATCGGCTGCTGCTTTAAAATGTTGGATACGCTTTTGCAGGTTGTTGAATACTTCCATATCAAAAGAATTTCCATTGTCACTGATAGAAAGATACCAGTTTGCATCATCGCACCAGGAGTGTACCCTTATTTTCCATGGTGGTGAAATCTCACATCCGGCTTTGCGGAATCCATGCTGGAAGCAGTTCTCTATGACTGGCTGAACGATTAATTTTGGTACATGGAGTTTTTCAATAGAAGAATCCAGTTCCCATGTACATATAAAATCATTCTCATAGCGTATCTTCATGATGTATAGATAGCTTTTGGCGTTGGCAATTTCCTGTCCCAGTTCAACTGCCTGGCCCGTAAATGACAGAGAATAGCGCAGAAGGCTTGCCAGTTCGCTGCACATCTGAAAAACCGTAGTATCCCCGCTGTTGAGACCGGTCATTCCGATCACGGACAGGGTATTATAGAGAAAATGGGGATTCAACTGTGCTTCCATAGCCTCATAATGAGCCTGAAACTCCCTGCGACGAGATTCGTTCAGCAATACAGTCTTATTATAAATTTCAGCAAGATAACTCTGAATTGTCTGGGTCAGTAATACAATCTCGTTCGTAGAACTTGCTGAAGTCGGTTTCAGCTGAATGTTGGAATCGGGATCAATACTTTCTAACTGATGAACCAGCTCGTTCATTGGGCGGACTAACATACGTGTCAGTATAAACAGGAAAGAAGACATAACAATTCCCAATATGAAGAAAAGCAGGGCACTGGTTAAAATCAGGTTTTTCATACTGCTCATATAAGTAGCGGTACTGCTTGTGAGGATAAATGTCCAGCCGGTAAGTGGGGATACCGTATAACAGCTTAAACTCATATCTTCAAATGAAAAAACATGGCTGGAATTATCTTTAGTGCATTTTAAGTATGTCTGATAGAGACGGCTGGTATCTGTCTGCGGATCACTGTTATACACCAGTTTTTGGTCTTGGTCAAGGATTGCGATGGAATGGTCTTCTGGCTGATTAAACTCATTTTGTGTTGATGCTGTTCAGGTGGAGGACAATCTGCAGCTGCTTGGTCAGAATAATGTGCCGGAAGAATGGACTGATGCAGTTGGAACTGATGGAAATTTAGTAAATAATACGCTGTCTTATATTAAGTCCGGTAATGGCATTGATTCAGTGGACGAGATTGTAAAAACAGAAAGTGTGAAACAAAAGCTCGTCTATGCGACAGTTACTTATACCAATAAGTCAGATGAAGAAATTAACCATATGCTTTATATTGGTACATTGCTGTTGATGGACCATGAAGATGGATCATATCAAATTTACGATCCGACAGAACCGTCCGGAGATGATTACGATCGTGTTATATGGGATGGTGTTGCACGTACAGCTGAAATGACATACAACAGTATATCAGAGGATTATGGAAATGGAGGAAACTATATTTCTTCATTAAAACCTGGTGAGAGTATACAGGTGAATATGGCATGGATCGTAAATGAGAATGACTTGAATAATATGTATCTGAATCTTAACGGTGATGGAGCTGCATATGAGTTTTCAGATTCAATGTTAAAAACAGGATTGGTGGACATATATCAGTAATGAAAATCTTATTATAGAGAAGAGGCTGTCCGTAGTGGGCAGCATCTTTTAGATGCAGCGTTCGGGACGGATTGCTTAAAAACATCATTCCAGATGCTATACTCTACCATTAACCTGCCAAACATCAATCTGGGACAGTTGCAGATAATTCTTGCCGCAGCAGGCTTGCTCTCCGTATTAGCAACGGTTAGCTGTACGCTATTCCTGTCTGCGAAGTTTAAAGATACCTTGACGGTTTTGCTGATCTCTATTGTGGTTCTTTTCATGCCGCTTTTTGCTTATGTGGCGATGGGAGCAACATGGTTCTCCACCATACTTCCATCTGCCGGAATTGGTATGCAGAACAATTTCCTTTATCAGCTTGCAGATTTCAATTATCTGAATATCGGTGGAATGAGTTTCTGGACACCGCAGATTATTTTGCTTTCGGCAGGAATTGGATTATTTATGTTTACATTCTTGGCGATTCATTCCTATTACAGACATCAGGTAGCATAAAAGAAGTTCAAAATAGAATGAATTGGTTATCTGCCGCATGACGGCAAAAGAAAAACCAGACAATTTAGAACGGCGGCTTTGATTTTCAGAGCCAGCGTTTCTTTGTGGCAACACAAACCTATGATAAATTTTCCAGAAATATTGTAGCTAATAGCATTGTTTATGCGTTGAAAATATCTGAAAAATTGATGATAGTAGAAATATAATATTAAAATAAAAAATAATATAAAAAATTGTTTTACTATAGAGGGATATATAGTATAATACAACCATAAGGAGTGATAAAAAAATAACAAGTTGACCTAGCCAAACATAATAAGTTTTACTTTTGTGTTTGGCTTTTTTATTTGATGGCCAAAGTGGGAAGTGAGGTGTCTGCAATGGGATTCTGTGTTATCTTTGATTTGGGAATGGCAGTGATTATGTTTTTATTTGGAATCAGCTTTGTAAAATCAAATGGAAAGGCAGCTGCTTTTCTGTCTGGCTATAATATGAAATCTACGGAAGAACGAAAACAGTATGATGAAAAAGAAATGTGCAGAGTATATGGAAATCGGATGATGTGGATGGCACTGCCGTTTGTAGCCGGTGCAGCCATAGATTTATTATACAGTGGAATCGGGTGTTTTGCAGCATGGGTAATATGGACCGTTCAATTTGTTTTATTGATGAAAGAATGTATGAAACGAGAAAAAATAGAAAAGAACATTTAGACGAAAGACATATGCGAAAGGAGATATACAATCTATCCAGGAACAGGATAATACTCGGTAACAAGAGGAACTTTAACTACTTAAAGGAGATGACGTGAATATGAGATGTCCATATTGTGAAGGAAAAATGCGAAAGGGTCAGTTGCATGCGGTTGGTGCAGGGGCAGGACTGGAGTGGAAAGAAGGCTCTGAGAGTTTGCGGTTAAATACGGATCTAGAGTTGGCAGCAAGGATATCTGGAGACCGCATAGCTGCCTATAATTGTGATTTTTGCAGAAAGATTATTGTCTCTTATGAATATTGAGATTTTCAATTCTTTGAAAAATATGCTTTATGTAGAGATGGGAACCAATTGAATTCGAATACGATTAATTGCGAGGAATTAGGCGATGAAGATAAAACGTGGAGATATTTATCAGATAAAATTGTATCTGGAACCTGAAAAAATTTCTGATCATAATAGAAGAGACAATGGAACTTTGTCATTTACCGGGGTAGAACTAATAGATGCTATTGTGTCGGTTGGGATGCCAGATGTATATTTGACCGAGAAAAAGATAATAGACCGTAAAGAAGAAATATATTTCAAAATTAGATTATTTGAAACATTTGTTTCTTTATTGCCAAAGGGAGAACTTTCATTTGATTTAGCAAGAAAAGATTATTTGGATAGTACAGAAGTTGGTGCAATTAATTACTGGCTTGGGATGATACTTACTACAGTACTTGGAAAGAAAAAGTACTCTTATGAGTATATGGTTCACTTATCAATGGTATTAAAACTCAGTTCACAGCCGCCCATAGAAAAATATCAATTTCTTTCAGCTAATGGTAAAACTACATACAAATCACCGGACTTAATAGCAATGAACAATTTGGGCGGCTACTATGGTGTTTTTGAATCAAAAGGATGTAGTGAGTATAAAAAAGAAACGATGGAAAAAGGCTTTGTTCAAGCAAAGTCAATAGAGAAGATAAATACAGAATCTCCGAAAAACTCTTTAGTTGTAATGACCGTAACGGGAAAGGATAAAATAGAGATAATAGAAAAAGATCCAGAGGGCGAGGAAGGCCGGATAAAAGTTAATTTAAGTTTCCTACAAATGTGTCATTATTTGCCGATTGTTGAGTTGATCGTGGAATTAGGCCCAGAGGAACAGGAAGACTGGACATTTGGTTCTCTCGTATATGAGGAAGAAAAGTATTCTATTGGAATTCCTACGGTTTTGTATAAGGAACTTCTGCCAATAGCAGAAGATAAGGAAGAAAATTTACTGGACGAGTTTCTTGAAAAAATTTCTTCTAAGGAAACATATTTATTAGATATCGTTCCGGATGAGGCATGGCAGCATATTCTTCATGTAAAATAGAAATATGGAACCTTAAATTTTTATCAATAAATTAATGTAGATGTGGGAGGAAAGGGATATGAAAAAAGAATATAAGATACTTATTTGTATTCTGGCTTTGATATTCAGCATAGGTGCGACTTGCATAGGTTTTGGATTGATTGGGAGCTCTTCTATGAAATTTGGAATGAAATATGTGTGTGATTTCGTTTTTCTGATGCAAACAATAGCTACATGCTGGGTTGTTATAGAATTGCTCAAAAAGTAAGCTTATTAGAGGGCTTTGAGTAAGTACCAGTATCTGACATATGAGAGGAAGGCACTGTTATGGATGGTATAAGCAGCAGGAAATTAACATGGGGAATTTGCATCGCTGGCATTGCGATTGCAATAATAAGCTTCTTTTTCTTACCGGAGATTATTCCCGTTCACTTTGCTGGGAATGGAGTCGCAGATGACTTTGGTAATAAGATAGAAATTTTTTTAACCGAATCAAGTAAGTCCCCTGCTTCAATTGTGAAAAGCAATAAGCAGTGGGTGGGGACTTGCTTGTATCAGGAGGAGTGCAAACTCCTTCTGATAAACTGCGGAGCAGTTATTCGGTTATGAGCAAGTAGCGAAGCGGATTGCGAATATCCGTTTGATTGCCGATACTCCTTCTGGTTGTTACAATCTTGAGTGGTATAAAAAGTGTAAAGTATGTTCTGATGCATTCGAAGACCTGGCTAACGGATGGTCAATATAACCTGATGATTGATTGTGTTTTAGGAATTATTTTGATTGCAGAAATTTTTATGATTTATGTTTCGTTTATCTAAATGACTACTTGAGTATAGCGAAAACAAGGACTAAAAATGGAAAGCGCAAAATGTCGTAAAAAACAGTAGAACCTGTGTAAAAAGATGAAAGAGGAGCATTGTTACTGTAAATATCAGCCTTTGCGGTCAGAAGACTTGCTTATAAATAAAGAAGCAGATATATGGCAGTTTCTGGTTCATTGGGCAGGCTGTTTTATATCAAAGTGTGAAGAGGAGCTGGTTCATGATGAAAAAAGTAATGCCAATTATTTTATTTACGGTATCAGCAATATTGCTTTCCGCATGTGGCAGAAAAGAAGAACTGTACGAGATTCCTGACCTGTCACAGTACAAGACAGATTATATAGGAGATTCTTCGAATGTTATAAATATTGTAAGTGGGCAAGAGTATCCGGAAGGATATTCTTATGATAGCATACAGATACAGTCTGAAACGAAGCCTTATGGATTAACAGTATTTCTAAAAGTTGAGCCGTCTGCAGTTAAGATTGAAGATGAATTGCAAGTTAATGCGGATATGACATTTGATTTGATTGGTAATTTGGAAACACTTGATTATAAAATAGCGGATAGTAAGGAAATCATTGCATCGTATGAACGGTAGATCATTCGGTGATTAATAATTTGTCTGCTATTATATAATAATAAGAATAGAAAAGCGCATCATATATGTGGCGGGACAAGTTTGAAACAAAGAAGTAGAGGTTACCCGAGAAAATAGAGCATAACAAATAAACCATTCCGGGACGGGCGGCTTTGCCGCACAAAAATATTCATCAGCCTTATAAAGAATAATACCAGAGGGAAAATGTATTAGATAGCGAAAGGCAATGCATATGTTTCATGACGCATTGGTGTCTTTCGCAGAAAGACGGGGAATAAATATGAAAAAACTTAACTATACAGAAGATTTATTGAGAGTTATCTTCTTTTGGATAGGAATATTCTTTCTTGTTTCCGGTGTCTTAAGTTTTCTTGGGATATTAAAACCAGCAGTAAACTCAGGCATTCAGAATCCAGATATGTTGGGAACTGTGTTTTCTATAACGGGAGTGCTTTTGTGTATAATAAGTGCTGCTCTGGGAATTTATACTGCAAAGCTTGATAAATTACATTTACAATTAATCGAAAATGGTACAAAAGTGAAGGGCTTGGTAGAAAAAGTATATTTGCAAAAATACACAAGATATAGAAGACAGATTCCATACAGGATTTTATATAGTTTTACATATCATGATAAAGTGTATTATCATAAAAGCCGTTTGGTATGGGAAAAGCCGAATCTTAAGAAAGGCGACTTGATTACCGTATATGCAAATAATCTTGGTAAATCAACAGTTCATAATTGCAATGAAGCAGTCTGATATCTTGCCTCTATATTTCGGAAAAATACTGCACGATCTGTGGTTTACAGAAGAGCAGCTTCAAAGAATGCTGAGGATGAAAAATGCAAATCCATCAGATGTATGGAAATTCAGAGATTATTAATTAGATAAATTGAAAGCCGAAAGGAAAACGGTCTATCCGTTTTCAGCATTGGCAGATCCGTCTGCTAATAAGTGGTTTACAAATAAAAAAACGTGGTAAGAGTATTTTCATAATTCTGTTCAATTTTGTCTATGTTTTCGAGAATCCTGTTCATGTACAAATGCAACTAAATTAGAGTATAATAAGGGAAACCATTGAAACTGGGTTTCCGTATTGGACATTCCTGTGATGGCAGGAGTGTCCTTTACATATAGCGGTAAATTCTGAAGTAGTTGGCATAGAAGTTCATAAGGTAGTTGATGTATGCTTTAAATCTTTTCATTTCTTTTTTCTCCTTTCTTTATCTTACAAGCACATTATAATATCAGAAGACGTATATTACTTGCCAAATGGGAAGAAAAAGTAGACAAAACTTGCAGGAGATTAATTGGAATGTACTGGTAAGAGCATCACAGACATTTGCATGGATGCAGGATTTGAGGTCTAAAGGAGAAATAGGATGGCATTTATAATCTGTATAGCAGCACTCATAATCATGATGTTTGTATTTACCAAAATGTTGTTAAGTTTTGGCAATAACAGCAGTGCGGCAGTTGAATCTGTTGATGCGACTGTAGTTGAAAAGAAGCAAGGAATCTATACCCATATGCAGTCTGAAGCACATGTACCTTGGTTTCGCGTTGTATTTGAGATGACAGATGGAAGTTTGATGGAATTTCAAATGCAACAGGGAGATTTTCGTGAATTGGAAAAAGGCGATCAAGGTATGCTAACTTATCAGGGAAATCGGTATATATGTTACCAAAAATATAAATTTAAAAGTGAAGCACAGGAGGAAGAAAAATGTTAAGTGAAAGCATTGCAAAACTGGTACAGTATGGGATTACAACAGGTCTGATACCAGAATGTGAAAGAAATTACACAACAAATCTTCTGCTGGACGTTTTTCATGAGGATGACTATGAGAAACCGGACAACATTGAGGAACCTGTTAATCTTGAAGCAACATTGGGCGAATTGCTGGACGAAGCCGTAAAAAGAGGACTGATCGAAGACAGTATTGTATACCGGGATCTATTTGATACCAGATTAATGAACTGTCTGATGCCGCGTCCGGGCCAGGTGCAAAAAGAATTCTGGGATAAATATAAAGAAAGCCCAAAGGAAGCAACCGATTATTTTTATAAACTGAGTCAGGACAGCAATTATATCCGCAGATATCGCGTAGAGAAGGATCAAAAGTGGAAGGTAGACAGTCCATACGGTGAGATTGATATTACCATCAATTTGTCCAAACCGGAAAAAGATCCAAAAGCAATTGCCGCGGCAAGGAATGTAAAATCCGGAAGCTATCCGAAATGTCTTCTTTGCCCGGAAAATGAAGGATATGCGGGACGTGTTAATCATCCGGCAAGGCAGAATCACAGGATTATTCCGATCACAATCAATGATACTCCTTGGGGATTCCAGTATTCTCCGTATGTATATTACAATGAGCATTGTATTGTATTTAATTGCCAGCATACTCCAATGAAAATCGAGAGAAATGCATTCATTAAACTGTTTGATTTTGTAAAACTGTTTCCGCATTATTTCCTTGGATCTAATGCAGATCTGCCGATCGTAGGCGGCTCGATCTTAAGCCATGATCATTTCCAGGGTGGACATTATACATTTGCAATGGCAAAAGCACCAATTGAGCAGCACGTGGTACTTCCGGGATTTGAAGATGTAGAGGCTGGAATTGTAAAATGGCCGTTATCTGTACTTCGTATTCGTCATAAAGATTCTAACCGTTTGGTAGATCTGGCAACACATGTGCTGGAAGTATGGAGAGGTTATACTGACGAAGCAGCATTTATTTATGCTGAAACCAATGGAGAGCCTCATAATACAATTACACCAATTGCACGTAAAGTAGGTGATACCTACGAACTGGATCTGACATTAAGGAACAACATCACAACAGAAGAACATCCGCTGGGAGTGTACCATCCGCATGCAGAATATCATCATATTAAGAAAGAAAATATCGGTCTGATCGAAGTTATGGGACTTGCAGTTCTTCCGGCCAGATTAAAAGGTGAGATGGAACTTTTGGAAGAGTATATTCTCGAAGGCAAAGATATTTCTTCAAATGAACAGATTGAAAAACATGCAGAGTGGGTTAAGAAGTTCCTTCCGAAATATCCGGAAATCACAAAAGAAAACATCCATGGCATTCTTCAGAAAGAGATTGGAATCGTATTTACCCATGTTCTGGAAGATGCAGGAGTATACAAATGTACGACCGAGGGAAGAGAAGCATTCATGCGTTTTCTTGAAACATTATAATAATTGAAATAAAAGGATTCTTTGCAGGAAATGATTGCAGGAGTACAGATAAACCAGGAATCGGATGTTTAATTGCATGTGCGATATGGTTTATTATGTTTATTCTGTTGCTTATGGAGAGACATAAAAGAGAAAGATAATTTATAGAAAAATAGAATGTTTTCGGGGTGAAAATGCTGTTTATTTGTTTTAGACATACGATGTCCGGTTGAAAATTAGCGGATTCTCGTTTTATGTCGTGGTAATTTTGTCACATATTGGTAAGCTGTAAGTGGAAGAGAGGTAGAGACATGGACACAAAAAAGATTGGAGCTTTTTTAAAGCAATGTCGTAAAGAAAAGAATCTTACACAAGAGCAGCTTGCCGAGAAGTTTGAAGTATCTGCAAGAACAGTTTCCAGATAGGAAACAGGAATAAATATGCCAGATCTCAGTATACTTGTTCAACTTGCGGAGTATTACGATGTTGAGATAAGAGAGCTCCTGGACGGAGAAAGGAGCCAGACTATGAATAAAGAGATGAAAGAAACACTGGACAAAGTTGCGGTGTATGAAGAATGGGTGAAACAAAAAGCATTAAAGGCTGGAAATGTTGCATTTGCATCAATGTTTGTGATTAGTGTGTTAGCGATTATTATTCAAATGTTATTAACGGTGGATATTCGTTTGATTTTAGGAGAGACAGTAGCTGCTTTAGTAGGAGGAATCCTGTATGCCTCTATTATGGTGCACAATGGAATATGGGATAAATGTTTGCCAAAAAGTGCTGCTATATGGCAAAATTTTCTCACCAGTGTAATATGTGCAGGAATTTTTACAGTCATCTATGGTATATGTTTATTTAGAATGGGAGCTACAGAAACACAGGTAACACGATTAGCATTGGGATTTTTGACTGGTATTACTATTGTGTCATTTATTATTCTTAGGATCTTAGCATTTATTAATCGAAAACCGTGATGAGTTAGACGCGCAAATTTTTTACCCAAAGGAAAACGTATGTTTATTTTTAGCGCTATATGTGCTAAAATATAGCCATGGATAGTAGAAAAAACAACAGAATCTGAGAAAAGAGTTATCAGGGAGAAATAAAAATGCAGATAATATCCAGTTATGGTGTGGAATTACGAAAACAGAATATCCCGATCCGCCAGACACTGGAGATCTACCGTTCTGCTGTCAGCTATCTGATTGGGATTT